>DAOWIM010000177.1 GCA_030640905.1 bacterium | reverse complement strand
GCCAGACGAATTTGAACAGCATCACCGACACCGTCACCATGATGACCGAATAGGCCACCAGCACCTGTAACTCAGCCGTGATTCCGCCAAACCCCACCCCCTGAAATACCTTCTCGCTGGCCTTCACCAGTATGATCAACGGGATCATCAGGATCGGAAATGATATCACCGCAAATAGCGCTCCTTTTACCGATGCCTTGGAGACGATAGCCGCCACCAGGGTTGTACCGGAACAGAGTCCCAGTACTCCCAGAAACAGAACTATCAGAAACAACCCAAGACCGTCGGTCGGAGCATCAGTGAAGATAAAAAAGATCGGCGTGATGATAAGCGTCATGATCGAAAGCAGACTCAGGTTGAAAGCCAGCTTGCCAATATATATGGCGTCCGGGTCGGCGGTGAGCTTGAGGGCCAGCGATGTACCAGCCTCTTCCTCTTTAATAAACGCCTGCGCCAGACCGGACATCGCGGAGAAGAACATGATAATCCAGAACAGCGCGGCAAGGAGCTTGGGTTCCAGACCGCTCTGCCCAAGCGAAAAAGATACCATCGCCAGAGTTGTAATACCAAACATCAGGATAGCGTTCAACGCGTACCTTGTTCGCAACTCCAAACGAAGGTCCTTAGCGTAAACCGCAAAGGCTCTGCTAAACAAGCCGGCATTCCTGACGGGCAAGGCCGTACTCCTCTTTTTCGTTGGTGGCTATCAGAATGACGGTATCCCTCCGGCGCGCTTCGATTAAATCAACCACTATCTTTTTACCGGCATCATCAAGATTGGAGGTCGGCTCGTCCAGAAACAGGAACGCCGGTTCGTTCAGTAAAGCGACAGCATACTTGAGCCGCTGCTTCATTCCCGAAGAATACTCCCCGGCCAGATCGTGCCCTCTACCTTTCAGACCAACCTGCTCCAGTAGATCATTGATCTCTTTACCAGTCAAATGGACGCCGGAAACTGTAGCGAAAAATTTCAGGTTCTCTTCGGCGGATAGTTGGTCATATAGATTCAGATATGGCGCCACAAGCGATATGCTGGCTCGAATTTTGTCTTCGGAAAGTACTTCCTCGCCTTCGTAGAAAGTCACCTTGCCGCGGGTTGGTCGGAGCATCGCCAGCAGGACGGCCATCAGGGTCGATTTGCCCGACCCGTTGTGTCCTGTAATGGCCAGCGACTCGCCGGTCACAAGCTCGATGTCGATATTGGAAAAGACCTTACGAGCCCCGAATCGCTTGGACAATTTCTGGGCCACCAGTTTATACATGCGGCCCAATAAGGCACTTTACGGGGATAAATCAAGATAAAAGGCGACCGGGTGTCACCATCAGAAAGAGATGTCCGCCGTTGTCGTTCCGGTTAGTTTTTCTTTTGCGGACGAAACTTACGCTTCACCGGAACCGAGTATCTTGTCTTGCCGTCGTCGTCGAGTTCAAATGTCAGGGATTGCTCAAAATCGGTTTCGACCGCGTCTTCATGGACAGTCACCACACCCTCGATCGTGGCGCTGGCGCCGATCTCAGGAGGAAGCTCGACATCAAAACTCTGACCGTGATCAATGAGTGTGATCTTGTATGAAACATCAGTATGATTCTCAACGCTGAAAGAAGCTTTCCGTCGTGTTTTTTTAGTGAACTGCGAGACATCAAGCCTGAACGGAGTCAGAGTCAGAGGCCTCGCTTCTTCCGGACGCGGGAGAAGTTCAGATTTGATTTTGACGTAATACTTTTCGTCGCCGATGTTCGTTTCAACGTAAGGTCGTTTGCTCACATAACCACGGTATGACTTAGTGGAGAAAATGATCTCAAGCGACGTGCTGTCGCCTGGAGCCAGCACCGAGTCCTGCAACGGAGCCCTGGTGCAACCGCAGCCAGGTATAACTTTGTTGATGACAAGAGTATCAGTGCCGGTCGATTTGATCCAAAAAGTATGGCTGACTTTGGCGTGCTGGCATACTTTCCCGAAGTCAAACGTATCCTCGCCAATAGTCAACGCCGGATCGGCCTGAGTCGGTCCAACCGCGACCAGTACTATCACGATCAACAGCAACAATCTGACGCCATCTTTCAAAATCATCTATCCTCCGGTAAATCGATATTTCATTATATGGCTATTATAATCGGCAGATAGCCAAACAGTTCCAGTTAGTCTGCACCGGCCAAAATCAGGTTATAAGACTAAATAACCGATCCCACCGTACTTTCTGAACAAAATACCAGGCATTGTGTAGAAACATCCGGGGTACCGAAAGCGGATCGGTAATCGAAACGTCCGGCGATGGGTGAATGGTGTCATCCCATGACCAGTGAATGGCCATCGCCTCCCCCATTATCATCCTATACGGCACCGGTCCCCAATACCGTGAATCAGAGGAATTGTCGCGATTGTCACCCATCATAAAATAGCATTCTGGCGGCACGACATACGGGCCAAAATTATCCCGACTATCCATCCCACCTGCTTTTCGTGGCAGAACCACCGGTTGTCCATCCGGTCCAATTTCAAACTTCGACAACGGTGGGTTCTCAAATTCTGTGCCGTTGACGAAAACCTGTTTGTCCTTCACTAACACCGTATCACCCGGCCCGGCCACACACCGCTTGATGTATTTGGTCACGCCATCGCGGGGAAAAATAAAAATTACAACATCGCCCTGTTCGGGATGATCCCACGCCGGCAGTCGCCAGTCCAATATTGGAATGCGGGCGCCATAGACCATCTTGTTGGCCAGCAGAAAGTCCCCCACCAGCAGTGTGTCCTCCATCGATTGCGTCGGAATCTTGTACGCCTCGACAACCGAAGTTTTGACAATGACCGCCAGAATGACCGCGGCAAGAACCTGTTTCAGATTATCCCAAAGACTGGCAGTAAAATCGGACATCAGGCACTATCTCCATTGGTATGACAATTGGTCAGAACGAACATCGAGTTATTGTAAGATAATATCAGCATCTTGCTTAGTTATACTCCAATTTTCCAGAATTGATTCGCCGCCGATCACAATTCCGCACGCTAAATTCCCTTTACTACCCGTATAATATCGTTGTACGTGACAAACAGAATCAACCCCAACAGGACAAACAAGCCGACCTGTTGCGCGGCTATACGAGCCTTCATTGATAATGGTGAGCCTTTCAGCTTTTCGATGCATAGAAAAACCAGATGACCGCCATCGAGAACCGGGATCGGCAGGACATTGAGTACGGCCAGATTGACTGATAGCAGGGCCATAAATCGCAGCAGCGATATTATCCCTTTCTGTGCTTCCTTCCCGGATTGGCGAGCAATAAAAAGCGGTCCGCCGATCATCTTGGAAGAAACCCGCCCCGAAATCACCTGATAGACAAAATTCAGAGTAACATTAACAATCACATGCGTCCCTCTGAATCCAGCGGCAATTGATTCACCCAG
>DAOWIM010000224.1 GCA_030640905.1 bacterium | reverse complement strand
GTTCCGCTCGCCCGCCGGGACCGCAATCGTAACCCCCCGTACTACAACATCTTGCGCAATGGGCCCGATTGTCAAAAGAGTCGCTATCGGTTGATAAACCTCTTGCCTAATTTCCCGATTTCCGTATATTGGTGGGCTAAATTATGTCAGGTCCACAGGACCATACTGTTCAGGCACAACAAGTTGCCTGATGTTTAATGATTGGAGCGGGTTCGCCCGTGTTTGAGCAACTGTCGGACAAATTAGAACTGGTCTTCAAAAAGCTTCGCGGTGCCGGGAAGTTGACGGAGAAAAATATCAAGGATGCTCTGCGCGAAGTGCGTCAGGTCCTTCTTGCCGCTGACGTCAATTACAAGGTCGCCCGTGATTTCATCAAGGCTGTTCAGGAAAAATCACTCGGCCAGGAGGTTCTGCAATCTATCGAACCGGGCCAGCAGATTATTAAGTTTGTTCATGATGAACTGGTCGCATTGCTCGGTGGCACCGCCGAACCGTTGGCTCCGATCGACAAATCACCCACAACATACATGGTGTGTGGACTGCAGGGTTCCGGTAAGACGACGCTGGTTGCCAAACTTGGTCTGATGGCGAAGCGTAAGAATAAAAAAGCTTTGCTGGTAGCGGCCGATATCTACCGACCGGCAGCGGTCAAACAGCTCAAAGTGCTGGCCGATCAGATTGATGTCGAGCATTTCCATATTGATGGTGGCAAACCGCCGGAAATTTGCAAGAAGGCGGTCAAGTACGCCGAGAAGAATTTTATTGATCTGGTCATTCTGGATACCGCCGGACGGTTGCATATCGATGATGAGATGATGACCGAGCTGGAAGAAGTCAAGTCACTGACGAAACCGGATGAGATACTGCTGGTAGCCGATGCGATGACCGGTCAGGATGCCGTCAATGTGGCGCGCGAGTTTCATGACCGGCTGGCTGTCACCGGTGTCGTTCTCTCCAAGCTTGATGGTGACGCACGGGGCGGAGCGGCGTTGTCGATCCGTCAGGTGACCGGTTGCCCGATCAAGATGGCTTCGGTGGGCGAGAAGGTGAGCGACCTGGAACCGTTCCATCCCGACCGGCTGGCTTCGCGTATCCTCGGTATGGGCGATGTGGTTACGCTGGTGGAGAAAGCCGGAGAAGCGATCGATATAGAGAAAGCTGAGAAGATGCAGGAGAAACTCCTCAAAGCGCAGTTTGATTTTGAGGACTTCCTGGATCAGATGGCACAGCTTAAGAAAATGGGGCCGCTGGACTCGCTGATGGGAATGATTCCCGGAGCGGGAAAAGCGCTGAAGGGGCTTAAGGTCGATGAACAGCAGATGGAGCGGATGGTGGCGATCATCAAGTCGATGACGGCGCAGGAACGTCGCCAACCGCAGATCATTGATGGTTCCCGTAAGCGTCGGATTGCGCAGGGATCGGGTAATTCTGTTCAATCGGTCAACCAACTGCTCAAGCAGTTTTCAGCTATGCAAAAGATGATTGGAAATATAAGTAAGCGCGGTTTCAAGGGCATGCCCAAAGGGATGATGCCTTTCTGAGACCGGCATAAAATTTAACGGAGGAATTGTTTTTTGGCTGTACACATTAGACTAAGACGAACAGGCGCGAAGAAACAGGCTCACTATCGCATCGTTGCTGCCGATTCTCGGAGCCCGCGTGATGGTCGTTTCCTTGAAAGGCTCGGTACCTACAACCCGATCGCCAAACCGGCGCAGGTCTCGGTCTTTGAGGACAAACTGACCAAGTGGCTCGATGAGGGCGCTGTCCCATCGCATACTGTCAAATCCCTTCTGACGCAGATCGGTTTTACTGAAAAGTACCTGAAGGCCAAGAAGGGCGAAGATGTTTCCGAAATCACGCTGAAAGCTACGATCAAGGAACGTGCCAAAAAGACACGCAGGATGAAGAAGGCTGCCGTTGCTGAGGCCAAGAGTGCACCGGCTGCAGAGGCTTCTCCTGAGACGAAGCCGAACGAAGATGCGACCGAATAGGGCTGCTGGAATCCGATACTGAACCTGGTTTGATATGCTACGGATATTCAATCGCAAGGCAAAAACGGAAAGGGTCTGTGACATGAAGGAATTCATCGAGCTGATCGTAACACGTCTGGTGGACAATCCGGACGATATCGATGTGCGCGAAATTGAGGGAAGTCGGACCATCGTGTACGAACTCCGAGTGGCTCAAAGTGACTTGGGGAAGGTCATTGGGAAAGCCGGCCAGACCGCTAAGTCGATCAGAACTCTTTTGGCAGCCGCTGCCGCCCGCCAGGGCAAGCGTGCTGTTTTGGAGATCCTTGAAGATTAAGTGACGTCGGAAGACCTTATCATAGTTGGAAAACTTGGTCGCTTTCGGGGTGTCCACGGTGATATCTGGGTTACGCCCGAAACTGATTTCCCTGAACGGTTCGACGGTCTCAAGAAAATATTCGTTCAGAACCGGCGCGAATGGGAAGAGATGGCTCTTGCGAGAACGGGTTTTGTTTCAGGAAGACCGGTACTGAAATTTGTAGGTGTAGATAGTCCCGAAGAAGCTGCCCGCATGACCAACCGTCTGCTGGCGGTGCCCCGGGATCAGGCTGTTGAACTGCCGGAAGACATGTTTTACATTTTTGACCTGATTGGTTGCGAGGTCTTTGAAGATGGCAGCGATGAACTTGTTGGAGAAATTGTGAACGTTGAGCAGTACCCCGGTAACGATGTTTATTTTGTGAAAACACCCGCCGGTACCGAAATGCTGTTCCCGGCCACAAAAGAGTATATAAGGAGCATTGATACAGACAACCGGAAAGTAATCGTAAGCGGTCCCGGTCTTATCGACGGTGAGAAAAGATAAGCGGCCCGGACGTTCACGATTTTGAAACGGATAGAAAATATCGTCGGTTAGAGTGAAAGTCAACTCTCGCCTCGTCTGTCAGGCTCATGAAGTTTGAAGTAATAACGCTGTTCCCGGAATTTTTTGAACTGTCACTGAGACAATCATTGCTTGGGAAGGCGATTGACAAGAAGCTCTTTGAAATCGAAATCATCAATTTGCGCGACTATGCCACTGACCGGCATAACACGGTCGATGACACCCCTTTTGGCGGCGGCGGCGGTATGGTCTTGAAGGTTGAACCGATTGATCGCTGTCTTGCGGCGCTTGGCTACACTCGGCGTGGCGAAGAGAGCCAGCCGAACGGAAAGGAGAAGATCCTCCTGACCTCGGCGGCCGGTCGCAAGTTTGACCAGCGGACCGCTATCGGCTACTCGCTTTGTGACCGGCTGGCAATCATCTGCGGTCATTACCAGGGTGTCGATGAACGCATCACCCGGCTCTACCGGATGGAGGAGGTGTCGATTGGCGACTACGTTCTCACCGGAGGTGAACCGGCGGCGACGGTCATTGTTGATGCCGTAGCGCGATTGATCCCGAAAGTACTCGGAAATTTTGAGTCAGCAACTGACGACTCGCATATGGATGAAATTGTCGGTGCGCCAAGTTATACGCGCCCGGCTGAGTACGAAGCACTGGAGGTACCGGCGGCGTTGCTCTCGGGCAATCACCGCGAGATTGATAAGTATAGAAGGCGGATGGCGATTGAAAAGTGTCTGCGGAATCGACCTGACCTGTTGAAACAGGCCGAACTGACCGAAGATGAGCAAGAGATGGTTCGCCAATTGGATGAGAATTTAGATGTTGAATAGCAATAGAAAGGAATGAACCATGAAGAGAATTGCCCAAATCGAAAAGAGCCATATGAGGGATGATATTCCCGAATTCGGCTCTGGCGATACTCTCAGGGTGCATGTGAAGATCAGAGAAGGCGACAAAGAGCGTGTCCAGGTCTTCCAGGGAACCGTTATCGGCCGCCGCGGTGGTGGCACTGGTGAGACCTTTACCGTCAGAAAGATATCTGCCGGAATCGGCGTGGAACGTGTCTTCCCCCTGCATTCACCCAATATCGCTAAAATTGAGAAAATTCGTTCCGGTTCGGTCCGTCGCAACAAGCTCTACTATCTGCGTGGATTGACCGGCAAGTCGGCCCGGATCAAAGAACAAATCTCTGATTCGGCCAAAAGCAAGGCAGCCAAAAAGGCAGCCGCACCCGCTGCTGATACAGAGGCAGCCGGGAAAGAAGAATAAACAGTTTCTGTCACCGAAAAAAACGCCCCAGCCGGGGCGTTTTTTTTGTATAGCTTCGCCATTAGCCACCGAACAACACGGGCCAGCAGGCATCTGCTATCCACTCAGGATTGAAAAAGTAGTGTTACCATAGCGGCGTTGCTGCTGTATGACAAACCCCTGAAAATTGATTCCTGCCGTTTCCGATGAGTCGTGCTGGCACAAGATCAGGCTATCCTCCGTGGTGAGAGGGTGACTTCGCAAAGATTCCAGTGTTCGGTCGATCAAGCCTTCGTACTGAGGGGGAGCGATCATAATGATGTCGAACTTTTCGTTCTGTTCCGAGAGGTCCTCAATCGCCGCAAAGACATCAAGGCATCTGCACGCGAGTCTTTTAGAGAGACCAAAACCTGCCGCCTGATTGTTGATCGAGTCAACCAGTTGCCGGTTCAGTTCCACTCCAACTCCCCTGATTGCACCCCGAGAAACGGCTTCAAACAGGTAAGAACCAGTACCACTGAAAAGGTCCAGATATGAGGCGTCACGTAGAAATGGAACCAGGAAGTCGAATATCGCCCGCCGCAGACGTGTCAACGGTGGGCGGGTAGCCGCCAGTTGCGGAGCTTTGATCGTCCGACCTTTCAACTCACCGGCGACAATCTGAAACTCGAAGAAGGAGCGTGGTTGTTTTTCCATAGCATGATCTCTCTACTGCAAAGTTGGACCAATATAGAGTCGAAAAAGTCCTAACTAAAGCCTTTTTCGCGGTCGATATATAGAATGTGTTTTATATTGTGCCATATCGTAGGAATGTGAATGGTTGATGCTATGAGTGATGATGGACAAACTAAAATTTCTAAGCCGATCTTCGAAATGGGAGCCCTGGAGCGGCAGATTTTCAACCGAGGGTATCACTTTGTTTGCGGTGTTGATGAGGTTGGTCGCGGACCTCTGGCCGGGCCAGTTGTAGCGGCTGCAGTGATAATGCCTGAGGATGTTACAATTGATGATCTGAACGATTCCAAAAAATTGAGTCCCAAGCGTAGGGAAATAATCTTTGAGCGCATCGTTGAGATGGAACTGCCATGCGCCATTGGCATAATCGACAACGAAAATATCGACCGTATCAATATCCACAAAGCTTCGCTGATGGCTATGCGTAAGGCAGTCATGGACCTCAAGATGACTCCCGATTTCGTGCTTGTCGATGGTACTTTTCCGATTCCCAAGATTAGCATGCCGCAGATTGCCGTTGTCAAAGGTGATGCCTGTTGCCGGTCGATTGCGGCTGCGTCAATCGTAGCCAAAGTAACGCGGGACCGGATCATGGAACGATACGAAACGCTGTATCCCTCTTTCTCGTTCTCAAAACACAAAGGCTACCCCACCCCTGCCCATCTGGAAGAGCTGGCTATCGGCGGACCATGCGAGATACATCGTCGCTCCTTCAAGCCGGTTGCCGACTTTATCGAGCAGTATGAACTCTTCTAAGAAATCCCGCAAAGAAGACAATCGCGTTGCCAGCGGCCGCAGCTATGAAAAGCTGGCGGCTCAATTCTTTATACAAAACGGTTATGAAATCCTGGAACGCAACTGGCAGGCCGGGCAAAAGGAAATTGACCTGATTGTTCGGAAGGGCAACGAGATTGCCTTTGTTGAAGTAAAATCAGTAGCGTCAACCAAGTTTGGCCATCCGGCCCAACGGGTGGACAAGAGAAAAATTTCCAATCTGACAGAAGCCGCCCGGCGCTATCAAATTGAAAAGGAAATCGACGGCTGCGACCTTCGTTTTGATGTGGTAACTTTTATAGACGGCCAGTTGGAATATTTCCCCAATGCCTTCGAGGCCAGCGACTGAATCTACAAAGGTGATATAAATGTCAGGTTGCAAGCAACCATGACCTACCACTGTTAGAGGCTGTCGCTGATGGTATCAACCGATGCTTCGTTCTCTTCGCGGGGTGGCATCTGATCTTCTTGACTCAACGAATCAACATAATACTTAACCCGGGTTACAAAACCGCTGCTCTGCCGGGGATGATCCTCAAGCAGCGCCAGGAAAGCGTTCATTCGTCCAACGCTCAGTTTTGCATCGTTCAGCAGCGAATCCCGGTAGGAGATGAACGCTTCTGGATCATTGCGATACCAGGCCGATGCTACCCATACCTGTGCCGTTACCAGGGCGTGGCGGTCCAGCAAGGTCTGCTCAGATTCAGCTCTGGTTGAAGCATAGTATGCATAGCCAAAATAACCAGCTACCAGAACAACCAACGGTGCGATGCGTTTTATCCAGATCAAGTGTCCACAATCTTTCTGTTGCCGACAAAGAGGCAACCGGCTAAATTATAGCTCATCCTGACCGTTGGTCAAGACTATATATCTTATGGAGTTGAACTATCCGATAAAGCGGCGCAAGAGCCGCAGCGTGAAAGTCGGCGATGTCATCATCGGTGGCGCCTTTCCGGTTTCGATTCAGTCGATGACGACCACCGATACTCGCGATGTTGACAGCACGGTCAAACAGATCAATCAGTTGGTCGAGGCCGGGTGCCAGATTGTACGTCTCTCGGTTCTTAACGATGCTGCTGCTGACAAACTTCCTGAGATTCGCAGACAGGTCACCCAGCCGCTGGTGGCCGACATCCATTTCCAGCACGAGCTGGCTCTCAAAGCAATCGCTGCTGGTTTTGACAAGATTCGCATCAATCCGGGAAACATCGGCGCCGACTGGAAAGTACGCGAAGTTGCCAAAGCGGCCAAAGACGCCGGTGTTCCTATCCGGATCGGTGTCAATTCCGGTTCGCTGCCGAAAGATCTGCTGGAGCAGTACGGGCATGATGATCCCCGGGCGTTTGTTGAGGCGGCCCTCCGCGAAGCAGCGATACTTGAGGATGTTGATTTTGGCGATATCGTCATTTCAGTAAAATCGACCAACACTCAAACCGCTTTTTGGGCTTACCAGATGCTGGCCGAGCAGTGCGACTACCCGCTCCATGTTGGCATCACAGAAGCGGGTACGTTGGAGAAGGGGACGATTAAATCATCGGTCGGGATCGGCGCCATTCTTCTGACGGGGGTCGGTGATACGATCCGGGTATCGTTGACTGCCGATCCGGTTCACGAAGTTCGCGTAGCCAAGCAATTGCTGGCGGCGTGCAATTTGTCAGCCGAAGGGGTTGATGTCATTGCCTGCCCCACGTGCGGACGGTGCCAGATTGATCTGATCGGACTGGCAGAATCAGTCGAGGCTAAAACACGGCATATAAAGACACCTCTAAAAGTGGCGGTGATGGGTTGTGTGGTGAATGGCCCGGGCGAAGCGGCGGCGGCCGATGTCGGGATTGCCGGGGGTGATGGTCGGGGCGTATTAATCAAGCAGGGCGAAATCGTCAAGACCCTCCCCGAAGCCGATCTGGAGCAAGCGCTCCTGGACGAGATCGAACAGATGACCGGCGAAAAAATCGAGAGATAGTGGCGCGCAGACGTTCTTGACGGTACGAGCTACGCTCATTACATTGGGGGAGAAGCTGACGGAAGGGAGAGTCCCATGAAACGCATCATCCTCACTATTGTTGTCATCTCATTGACGTTGATTTTTGTGCCGGGACAGGCCGAAGCGGCTACCTCGTTTACAATTGCACCCGAAATCCAACGCATGAACGGATCGACCGACTACACGATGGAAATTTCTGAGTTCATTGGCAGAGCCGGTACAATCCCACTGATCTGGACCCTGAAGAGTGAACTGAAGTTTCCTCTTGATCTGAACATGGCCGGTATATGTGTTGGTCTGACTTCTACACCGGCAAAATTCCGACCCTGGTCGATAGAAGCGGCGATATATACCAACATCAGTGATCCCTCTGTCAAAATGGAGGATCACGACTGGCAGGCTATGAATTGGTTCTTCAATGAGAAATTCAGTTTTACCAAATCGGATGCCATGGTAAAAGCGACGATGATCGACTTTGAAGCTACTCTGGACTTCTATCGGGAGAAAACCTTCAGCGTGAGCCTGCTTGGTGGGTTCCGCTACTACCATGTCAAACAAGATATTGTCGGCTACGAGGGCTGGTATCGTCCTTTTGATGCAACCAACCTCATCTTTCTCGGACCGATTAGCGTGCAGGGGGATGAAAAGGCGATCTTCTATAAAGTAACGTATAGGCTTCCCAAGGGCGGAATTCGGATCAAGACGCTTGGAACCGGAAGGCTGATGTTCCAGGCCGATGCTGCCTACACGCGTGTGATGTTCTCCGATTTCGACGATCACATCCTGCGCGGCAAAACGGCCACATGCGACGGCAGTGGTCATGGTGTTATGGCCAAGGCGGTCGTACGCTACCTGTTTGAACCGGTGTTGCTCGGGCGACGACCATTTGTTGCCCTGTCGATTGATTTCGCCGAGCTTAACGCAAGCGGCGAGCAGACTCAGGAGTGGTACAAGGACGAAGGATACGAAGACCCCGACACCGGCGAATGGATCGGTGTGGAAGCGGGAGACGTTTTCCCCGGTATCCCCCATGAGATTAACAGCACGATCAGTACCATCAGCCTGCGAGCGGGGCTTGAGTTCTGAGGTCGTTTAGTCGTTTTCTGATTTGCCGGGCGGAACCATGACCGATTTCTCGCGCTCGACCGTCACCAGCCCCGGTTTGGCCTTGCGCGGTTTGCGGACATACTTGCGCTGAGTGTAGATAACAGGCACCAGCTTGTTCTTGCGGGCTTTGCTATAGTAAGCCGCCAGCGCCGCGGCTTCTTCGATTTCTCTCTTGGATGGTTCGAACGATTTTGAAGGATGCTTCATTACTACATGCGATCCGGCGCATTGCTGAGCGTGGAACCACAATTCATGGGGACGAGCAAATTCAAACGTCGTGCGATCATTATCAGAACCGTCCCGACCAACAAAAACAGTCAGGCCGGTTGATAGAGTGTGAACTTTGTACGGCAGACGAGACGGAACTTCTCGGCTACCTCTTTCATGTGGCAGAAGGGCGTCGATCTCCTGTCGGTACTGCTCACGGGCCGACTGAAAATTGTCAACCAACGATGATTCCATCGTCTGCAATTGTTCAAGCTCACCTTGAGTAATCTCCAGACGTCGTTTCAACAGTTCGAGACCATCACGGCCCTTGCGATACTTTCGGAAATAGGCCTCGGCGTTCTCTGCCGGTGAGAGAGCGGGGTTGAGCCGGACGGTGATCTGTTCGTGCGGCTCAGTGTAGATGTTTTCAAGAACAACTTCGGTCTGACCTTTGGTGATCGACGCGATATTGATCTGAATCAACTCGCCGGTTCTCTTGTAGCGCTCGTAGTTGCTGGCTTTTTCAATGTCCTTGCCGATATTGACCAGCCTTTTTTGCAGCCGTTTCGCCGTGAGTTTTATCATGTCGATGACACTTTTCTCTTCATCGAACTGCTCGATTTTCGACTGTCGCATACCGGTCATTGCCTGTGCCGCCATCGACAGCGTCTTGAATTTCTCAGGTGTACCTTCCGCCGATGACAACTTTAACGGATAGACTTCAACACCCCGGTGCAGTTCGTACAAATAGCCGGTAGCATCCGCGACAAAGGTTCCGGCGATTGCCTGAACCGTGTCGGCAAGTTGGCAGCGGTCATTTTCGGAGAGAGAAGCGGCATCGGGTGACGGTAGTCCGGCGCGGGTGAGCGCCTCGTGGGCCATCGTTCGGTTGAATCCGATAACCTGTTTTTCCAGAATCATCGCTGCCGATCCGTACCGTCCCTCGGCGATAAGTTCGCTCAATGTGGTTGAGGTCAGGTCAAACGGTGAGATTCGATCGGGCACCGGTGCGGACTCGTAGGTGGCACCCGATTCGTAGGTACGTTTTCGGAGGGTGGCGATCCGACCGTCATTTTCATCCAGGAGCCAGATATTACCGTTGGGGCCGATTGCTTCGACGGCAAGGCTGAGTCTTTTCTTCTCACGCTCAAGGTGTACGAGAAATATCCTATCGAGGATTGTCTGGTTGATGTCAATGATACGAGCGCCGACCAGATCGAAAATGGGCCATGGTTTTTCACGGGTGGCGATTTTCACTTTCGAGGCCGGTACCAGAAAAGTACCTGCTCCCGCCGGGTGAAAAACAAAGCCGAGCGCCAGACGAGTTTTCTCTGTCTTGAAGAAGAAATAGGCCGCTCGCTGTTTCTTATAGAACTCGGTGGCGACAATTGTGCTATCGGTGACGCGGGCCTGAAGTTCCTCTACCAGCGCTTTGATATGAAGAGCGGTTTGCATGGGGCGAATATATGCCCAAGGAATGCGAACGACAACTTACAAACAGCCGGAGTTCTATACGTATGCGGTGGGGGAGAATCGGACCGGTCAGGAAACAAATAGGACGATCAGACGTTACAAGAAGTGAAGGTCAACGAAACACCGGGATGGTGAAACCCTTCTCTAATAGCAAAAGCGGAGCACGGATGCTCCGCTTTCGTTTATCTATATGCGAACCCCACGCTAAAATGCGACCGTACTTACCAAGATCGAGAAATGGGAGTGCTCGTAGTCCGAAAAGCCTTTTTCACTGGTTTTTCCGACAGATAAGTACGCGGCTACCTGCCAGTGACGGGCAAACTCATAGCCACCCCCCAGGAGAACGCCACCCTTGGCTTCATTGGCATCAAATCCCTCCGGCTGAAACATGGTCAACCCGAGGCCCCCGACTATGAAAGCGGACTTGCCAACCGGACCGAAGTAGTGATAAAATGATGCGCCGCTGAACCCCTGAGTGATGCCATCGTCAGACCAATCGGAATTCCAGCCAACAGCGTTGCCTTCCCACACGATCATGTTCTTTTCATCCCAGGCATAGCCAAGAAAGAAATTGGCCGCTACGCCCGACACGTCTTCCTTGAAGGCCGGATAATCCTCCGCTTCCCAGTGGATGGCCGGTGCAAAACCAAGTCCGCCGCCGAGAACAAAACCTCTTCTCATGCCGTCAAATGCCGAGGCCGATGCCGCCAGCACGACTGACAACCCGATTACCAGAATAACCAGCTTTTTCATAAAATCTCCTATGGTGTGACTTGTCTTCTATTGCAAGATGAAGATGTGGTCACACCCAGTCAACATCAATAAATCGTGCGCATGCGTCCCAATACTACTTTTTCCCGAGGTTCGGGCCGATCATTTTTTCGGGGCGGACTTTTTCATCGAATTCCTCTGCCGTTAGAATTCCGAGTACGATCGTCTGTACTAAAATGCGACCGTATTGATCAGGATCGAGAAGTGGGAATGTTCGTAGTCCGAAAAGCCTTTTACGCTGGTCTTTCCAGCCATAATGTATGCGGCCACCTGCCAGTGACGGGTAAACTCATAACCACCACCCAAAAGAATTCCGGCCTTGGCATCATTGGCAGCAAACCCCTCCGGCTGAAACATGGTCAGTCCAAGACCGCCAACAATAAAGGCCGATTTTCCAACCGGGCCAAAGTAGTGATAAAAAGAGGCCCCGCCGAATCCCTGAGCGATGTCATCATTGGACCAGTCAGATTCCCAGCCGACGATGTTGGTTTCCCACACGAGCATGTTTTGCTCATCCCAGGCATAGCCAAGAAAGAAATTGAGCGCTACTCCTGACACATCTTCTTTGAAGGCCGTAGCATATACCGACTTCCAACTTATGGTTGGTGCAATACCGAGTCCGCCGCCGAGAACAAAACCTCTTCTCATACCGTCAAAGGCCGAGGCTGACGTCACCAGTACGACTGACAACCCAACTGCCAGAATAACCAGTTTCTTCATAGAACCTCCATGGTGTAACCTATGTCCCAATACTACTTTTTCCCGAGGTTCGGGCCGATCATTTTTTCGGGGCGGACTTTTTCATCGAATTCCTCGGCCGTTAGAATTCCGAGTGCGACCGTCGCTTCTTTGAGAGTCGAACCATCGGCATGAGCTTTCTTGGCAATCTTGGCCGCGTTGTCATACCCGACGTGTGGGTTGAGTGCGGTGACCAGCATCAATGAGTTGGTGAGATGTTTCTTGATGCTGTCAGCGTTCGGTTCAATCCCGACAGCGCAGTTGTTGTTGAACATTTCGCAGGCATCGGCGATCAGCCGAATCGACTGCAACAAATTATAGATCATCACCGGCTTGTAAACGTTCAGCTCAAAATTGCCCGAGGCGCCACCGATATTGACCGCCACATCGTTGCCGATCACCTGTGTACAAACCATCGTCATTGCTTCGGGCTGAGTTGGATTGACTTTGCCGGGCATGATCGATGATCCCGGTTCGTTGGCCGGAATGGAAATCTCGCCGATCCCACATCGCGGCCCCGAGGCCAGCCAGCGGATATCGTTAGCCATTTTCATCAGCGAACAGGCAATTGTCTTCATCACGCCCGACATCTCAACAATAGCATCGTGTCCGGCCAGTGACTCAAACTTGTTCGGCGCCGTCACGAATGGATAGCCGGTCAGTTTGGCAATTGTTGCCGCAGCCTTCACGGCAAAGTCGGGGTGAGTATTCAAACCGGTGCCCACAGCCGTACCGCCCAGCGCCAGCGGATAGAGGCGCTTTAAGGCATCGTTGATTCTCTCCAGCCCATAGTTGAGAGCCTGGACGTAGCCGGAGAATTCCTGCCCGAGTGTCAGCGGGGTGGCATCCATAAGATGAGTGCGGCCGATCTTGATAATATTGTCGAACTTGGTGGCCTTGTCGTTCAGAGTGTCGCGAAGCAGCGTAATCATCGGGATCAAACGCTGGTGAATCATCTCAACCGGGGCGATATGCATGGCGGTCGGGAAAGTGTCGTTGGACGACTGCGCCTTGTTGACATCGTCGTTGGGATGAACCGGCTTCTTGGAACCCATCACACCGCCGGCCATTTCGATAGCACGGTTGGAGATCACTTCGTTGGTGTTCATGTTGGTCTGAGTGCCCGATCCGGTTTGCCAGACGACCAGCGGAAAGTGGTCGTCAAGCTTGCCGTCGATTACTTCATCGGCCGCCTTAACGATCAGGTCGCCGTTATCTTTTGGCAGCAACCCCAGGTCCATGTTGACCATCGCGGCCGCTTTCTTGAGGATACCCATTGCGCGGATCAGTTCGCTCGGCATTCTTTCGCCGCCAATTCTAAAATTCATCAATGAACGCGCTGTCTGGGCGCCATAGTAACGGTCGGCGGGGACTTTGATTTCCCCCATCGTATCTGATTCTACCCGGTAATCCATCTTGTCCACTCCTGTATATGAAGTTAATCAGCTTTTCCAATCTTACCAGTCCGATGAATATACATCCCCGCACGCTATAGGCAACTCCGTTTTTGATGATGAGTTATAACGTATGATGACCCCTATTGTTTGCTTTGGGCTTGCCTTCTTAGTTAGTCTTGCCTATAATTGACTACACACTCGAAGAATGTACAAAAGTTGATATGCCATGATTAGTTTCAGGGGATTACTATTTGCGCTAATATTGCTGTCTTCATCGCCTCTGACCTACGGTATTAGCAGGAAGCCGGCACCGGGAGGCGAGTCAGATTCTCTTCGGTCTTCTCCGGTATCGCTGATGGCTGGCGGTATACGCTCTATACCATCCGGAGATTTCCACGGAGGCCTCGATTCTCACTTTGGTTTCATCGGTGCCATAAAAGTAGTGATAAGTAAGACAGAATCTTTGAGAATCGGATACAAGCGTGACGGGCTGAAGCTTGAACCTACCGACTTATCGATCAATCGCATTTCAGTTGGTATTGAGAGCCGATCCAAAGGCAAATCTATCGGCTCAACAATTGAAACCCCATATCTCTACCTTGGTATTGGAAGGATCAGCTACAATGTCTCCTTCCCGGTACTGATTGAGGATGAATTTCTCGGTCGCAATACACTCACCAATGCCGAGTTTACGGTGACAAAGATATTTCTTGAATTGGGCGGCGGCTGGATTGTGAAACTCTCGCCCGGAGTTGGTCTGGACGCCGGGTGGGCTACGTCATTTGTGTTTGTGGGAGAGGACGAGGTTGCCCAGGAGAAAGAGCTGTTCGGCATCCTGCGAAGGGCAGTCGTCTTTGACCTTCACGTTGGTTTTGTTCTTGAACTTTAAATTGTACGTAACTGACTGATTCTCAGAACGTCTGTCTATCCCTCTTCTTCAATGATCTGAGAGAGTATCCGTGATACCGGTACCGAACCGTCGCCCGTGTCTTTCATCTGTGGGAAAAAGATGACATCGCGGATCGAATGCTGGTTGGTCAAAAGCATCACCAACCGATCAACCCCGAACCCGAGTCCAGCGGTCGGTGGCATACCGTACGCCAGGGCCGTTATGAAGTCATCGTCGAGCGGCTGAGCTTCTTCATCACCCGCCTCAATCGCTTTTCCCTGCTGGAGAAATCTCTCCATCTGATCGATAGGGTCATTGAGTTCACTGAAAGCATTTCCCATTTCCTGAGTGGCCACAAACAGCTCGAACCTTTCGGTCAGGCGGTCGTTTTCTCGGTGCTTCTTGGCCAATGGTGAAATATCGACCGGGAAGTCGCAGACAAATGTTGGCTGGATCAGAGTCGGCTCGACCTTCAATTCCCAGACAGCTTCAACCGCCTTGCCCCAGTTGATAATATCATCGCCGTCACAACCGAGATCGACCGCAAACTTCTTGGCTTCCTCAAAAGACATCGCGGAAATATCGGTGCCGGTCAGTTCTTTGATCGACTCGGGCATCGAAGCCCACTTGAACGGCGGCTCAAAATCTACTTCGTGGTCGCCATAGGTAATTTTGTAACTTCCGTACAGCTTGAAAACGATAGTCCGCAGCATCTCCTCAAAAAGTCCACCCATGTCACGGTAATCAGCATAAGCCCAGTAGAGTTCGACCATCGAGAACTCCGGGTTATGCAGACGGTCCATCCCTTCGTTGCGGAAATCCTTGCACAACTCCCAGACTTTTTCGTACCCGCCGACAATCAATCGCTTCAGATAAAGCTCGTCGGCGATGCGCATATACATCGGTATGTCGAGGCGGTTATGATGCGTTACAAACGGCTTGGCCATGGCGCCGCCATAGAGCGGCTGGAGGATTGGTGTCTCGACTTCGAGGAATCCATTGCCGTTGAGAAAATCGCGAATGTGCTGCATGATCTCGGTCCGCTTCCGAAACGCCTCGCGTACTTCGGGATTGACAATCAGGTCAGCGTAACGGCGACGGTACCGCTGCTCTTTGTCGACCAGGCCGGCATGTTTATCCGGCAACGGGTGCAGCGCCTTGGTGAGAAGTTCAAACGAAATGACCTTCAGGGTACGCTCACCGGTGCGGGTGACAAAGACAGT
>DAOWIM010000303.1 GCA_030640905.1 bacterium | reverse complement strand
GCCCCACCTGGCGATACGCAATAGTAATCGCCGGCAGGATAGCCGACAACTTATTGGGATACCGGGCTGCTTTCTCTTCGATTTTTCTGACAGATTCTTCGGTCAGTATCATCGGTCAACCTCACCTAGTACGATGTCAATAGTTCCGATGGCGCAAATCACGTCCGAGAGCAGACTCCCCTCCACCAGCTTGGGCAGACAGGCCAGATTGACGAAGGCCGGTGGCCGCACTCTTACCCGATGCGGTTTGTTCGACCCATCGGATGAAATATAGAAGCCAATCTCTCCCTTGGGCGATTCTATCGCCTGATAAACAGCGCCAAAGGGCGTCTTGAAACCATCGGTGATTATCTTAAAATGGAATATCAACGATTCCATCTTAGTCAGCACATCTTCTTTCGGCGGCAATACTACACCCGGCACACGGGCACGGAATGGCCCTTCGGGCATGCCGTCAATCGCCTGCTGGCATATCTTCAGCGACTCCCTCATTTCCTTGAGGCGCAGGAGGTACCGATCATAGGCATCACCCTTCTTGCCTAACGCGACCTCAAAATCGAAATTCTCGTAGCCACTGTACGGATGAGCTTTGCGAACATCGTAGTTGATACCGCAGCCACGCAGCATGGGGCCGGTCAGCGAGAAATTTATGGCATCTTCGGCTGAAATAACCGCAACGTTTTTTGTGCGATTGATAAAAATCTGGTTATTGGTCAGGAGGTCTTCGTAGTCGAACATCCGCTCCCGCACGGTCGTAATTAGTTCCCGAACTTTGGTGTCGAAATCATCCGGTAGTTCGTGAGCCAGTCCACCGATACGAATGTAGCTGCTCATCATCCGTTGACCACCGCAGGCCTCGTAAATATCGAGAACCAGTTCCCGCTCGCGGAATGTGTAAAGAAGCATCGACATCGCGCCAAGATCGAGAGCATGCGTACCAAGCCAGACCAGATGCGAATTGATCCGCGTTAGTTCCGCCAGGCAGACTCTTGCCCACTTGACCTTTTCGGGAACTTCAATACCCATCAACTTTTCGACGGCGAGACAGTAACCGAGATTGTTTGACATCGGAGCCAGATAGTCCATGCGATCAGTGCAGGGCAGGGCTTGATGGTAAAGCTTGGACTCCATCGTCCGCTCAATGCCGGTGTGCAGATAGCCGATCACCGGACGCGCCTTAACCACCGTCTCACCCTCAAGCTCCAGGACAACCCGCAACACACCGTGGGTAGCCGGATGCTGAGGCCCCATGTTGATGGTGATCGTTTTGTTCTCGGTCGCCATTAGTTGATCACCTCGGGTGGATCGTCTTTGTTCCAGCCAAACACCGGCTGTTCCCAGTTCTGTGGGAAGTCTTTTCGCAGCGGATGTCCTTCAAAGTCGTCCGGCGTCAGTATCCTTGTAAGGTCGGGGTGGCCATCAAAAACTATCCCCATCAGGTCATATACTTCACGCTCAAGCCAGTTGGCCCCGTTCCACAAATCGGTCAGGCTGGCGATGTGGGGTTTGTCTGCCGGCAGGTGCACTTTCAGGAAGAACCTGTACTGATGCGTCAGCGAATAAAGATTGTAAATAACTTCAAAACGTCCGTGCTTTTCCTGGTCGTGATTCAGCCAGTCAAGCGATGTAATATCAGAGAGTAGTTGAACGTCAACCCCGGAATCGTCCTTGAGGGCCTCACAGATTTCAACTAACTTTTCGGGCTGGACGTAGAATGACTGCTGATCGCAGAAATTGTCTTCGCGAATAACGGCATCGGCGAACCGTGTCATCATCAAGCTTCTGACTTTATCTTCCATTCCAGCCATCTTACCAGTGTTTGCGCGATCCCGGTTCGGATTTCCAAAAGTTGGAACCCTAACCGAGCCTGCGTCCCCATTCTTCGCGTTGATCTTTAAACGATTCCTTCTCTACCTTGGCGTACAGCTTCAGGATACCATCCATCAACTGCTCAGGCCGGGGCGGGCAACCGGGGACATACATGTCAACCGGTATAATTCTGTCCACACCCTGCAGGAGAGCATAGTTGTTGAACACACCGCCGCAAGAGGCACAGGAACCCATCGCCAGCACCCATTTCGGGTTCGGCATCTGCTCGTAAAGCGTCCTGACAACGGGAGCCATCTTCATCGAAACTCGCCCGGCTACAATCATCAGGTCTGCCTGACGTGGTGACGGTCGCATAACTTCCATGCCGTAACGAGCCAGATCGAAATGCGGCGCAAAAGTTGACATCATTTCGATGGCGCAACAAGCCAGTCCAAAACCGAGG
>DAOWIM010000057.1 GCA_030640905.1 bacterium | reverse complement strand
GTTCTTGAAGAAGAAAGCCCTCTCGACTGACTCATGCATCGCACCAGGTTCGGCAGTTACCAGTTCGAGATTCTCGTCATAGTTCAGAACCAGATGATAGCCGAGAATAGCTTCGGCGTTGGTGGCTCTGAGGGCTACTGAGAATTCCTCACCAGACTGCACAAATCCAGGAACGTCTGCCGTAATGGCAACGACCGGGACCACCGGTTTGGGTGCCCCTTCGCGAGACGGTTTGCCTTCCGCATCGCTATCATTTCCACCGCAGCGATAGTCGCGGTAGTTCATTCCAAAGATCACGAAGTCTTCGAAATCGACGAACCCATCCGGCATTGGATAGTCATCAGGTCCACCACAGAACGTTGGCGCAATATCAATAATCGGGTTATATTCCACGTCGACACCTTCCTCGGTATCGTACGCCATCGCCAGAGCGAAGAACTCGTTATCGAAATCAAGACATCCGTCTGGTGAATCACCGCCTGTGAAATCTCCCAGGATATAGTCGGTTGAGAGATTCGACGCGGTATAGGCGGTTGACTGCGTTCCGCACTTGTTTACAGTCCAGATCGAGAATATGTAGATGTCCTCGTGTGGCCCGTCAAACACATGTTCAGTACCCCAGACTTCGATTGCACCGGTGGCCGGGAAGCCTTCGGTCCAAGCAGGAGCTGGCGGGTTCGGATTAGTATAAGCCGGATAATCACCGTTGTAGTTATACTTAATCAAATAGTACTGATCCATCGGATCCGCACTCCACTCCAGATCCACACTGTTACTCGCCGCAGCGGTAAACGTGGTCGGAGGTGAAGGTACAGCGCCACTGCAGTAGATGCTGTCGTATGAAACAGCACCCCAGTTGCCAGCATCATCTAGGAACGTAATGTACACTTTCTGCCAACCACCGGCCCATATGACAGTATGAGCACGCGAAGCTTCTGGCGGAGTCACATGTGTCCATGTGGGGACGATATTCGCCACTGCATACTCAACAACATCGGCGTCCCACGTTATATTCAACACGCAGGAAGCTGTGTTGGTGTACTCAGCAGCCGCATCCGGGTTGGTTGAAACGATATCAATCGTTCCAGTCGGAGGCGTCATATCAAGAATAATGTCATCCATCTCGATAGTGCTGAAGTTACCAGCCTGATCTTCCAGCTGCACATAAACAGGGTGTGCGACGTTATCGGCCGCACTCAGGCTGAAGCCATAGGCTGGACCACCACCATAAGCAAATGACACAGTAGTTGCATCCCCAACGTCAAGAGTGGCATCCTCAGACATAGTCACCGTCATCGGATACTGTTCGGTCACCGGGAAGTCAACATTCACTGCTTGGCTTTTGGTCTTTATCGCGTCGCTGTTGATCGAGATCGGACCAATCACCGGAGCGGTAACGTCAAAGATGATACCACCGGCGTCAGAGTAAGTGTTATTCCGGCCGGAACAATCCCTTACTTTGGCCCACAGAGGCAGATAGGCATTCTCAGTTACGGGAGTGGCAAAGGTATAATTCACCGTTGCCGAACCGGTTGTGAAATCAACTGGCTCCCAGGCAGAGAACGCAATTCCGTCTTCAGAGAAGCAGATATACTTGATATCAGTTGAACCGGACATCACCACAGCAACTTCTTCATCGTTGGAGAAGGTTCCACTTGCTGTCGTCAGATCCTGCATCTCGATGCTGGACAAGCCAGGGTTAGACACGTCAACAAAGATCGACGCAGAGGCTTCAGCACCATAGTTAAGGATGTCATCTCTGAGTTGTGCGAAGACGCTGTTATCATCATTGTTCGTTCCGCCGGTAATGGTATAAGCAACCGTAAATGAGTATGGCGGACCGCTAACAGCGCTCACATCGTGCCAAGTGGTCAGAGGGAAGCCGGTGGTCGAACCGAGGAAGAGGTAATTGACATCATCATCGGTCCACTCGACCGTCACATCCACTGTCCATGACGGTGAACACGGGAATCCGTTCTGTGACGCAAGAGACATATCGTCAATTTCCGGACCGTCAGTGTCAACAGTGATTTCATCCCACAGAACGGTGCTGATATTGCCAGCTCTATCTCTGGTTGCGAAATATACCTTCTTGACACCGTCATTAGCGCTCAATACGACGTCGAACGGATTCGTCGTAATGCCGACCCATCCACCGTCTTGACAATCAAGCACATTTGCTTCGGTTTCGTTATAATTCTGTTCGAATCCGCCGCCAAAGGTCGACACCTGGCCATCAACGGTATGTGAAGATGTCTTGGCTGCGCCTCCAGCCAGAACCCAGCCGGACGGCGTAGGAGCAACCTGGTCAAGAGTAATGGCGTCCGTCTTCTGAAGACCCATGTTGTTCCACTTGTCATAGAGACGAGCGTACAAGGTTTTCGGGCCATCTGGAGCCGCCAGGAGGACCTGCGCCGGTGCGTAGGCTTCCCTTACAGCCGCGGGCCAAGTTGTCGATGTATGCTCGATCTCATCAATATCGACTGAACCATCATCAACGAAGGCAACGTCCACCGTCAGCTTATCGGTGTAATCCGGATCGGGAGCACAGCCGTCGGCGTCAGTCATAGTCACTAACACCAGACCCGGTCCGGTCTTATCCATCGTGAAGGTATAGTCAACCTGAGGAGAATAATTGGGTGTTGGAATGGCCGCATCAGCCGCGCGAACACTAAAAGTGTAAGTTCCCTCTGCTCTGGTCTGGTTGTTGAAATAGACCGGCGCAGGAAGGGTGAACGGCTCGGGCAGACCTGTGTAAGCAGGCCAGTCGATCCAAGGAGTAATACCGCCGTCCCATGAGTATTGCAGCTTATCCAGATCGTAGTCATCGTTGGCTTCCATGTCCAGATACATCTTGACCTTTGGACCGGTGCCAGCTAACGAACCATCGGAATAAGTGTCGTCGATCGGGGAAATCAGAGCGCTCGGATCGTTGTCGTCATCAGCATAAGCAGTCATGCTGAAGGTCGGCGGCGTCACGTCCTGCAGGGTGATAACATGGTTGGTATTACCAACCACAAGGTCGTCGCCCAGATCGTTCCGATAAATCGAACCGATCCATACCCCAACGCTTGTATTGGCCTTTAGAGCCTTGAACACGACTTTGCCCACGAAACCGGTTTCCGTACGCGGCACCGTGAAGTTGGAAGCCGCGAAAGTCACCTTGCCGGCTGTGGAGCCGTCAATGTTCGTGTAAAGGGCGTCACCACCGTCATTGGGACCAAAGAAACCGTTGGGATCAATATCCACAAGGTTATATTCGGTTCCGGCACTTACGAACTCGAGCTTCGACGCATTATAGTTTACGTCGAATTCGTAAACGGCCAGATTCCGGGTATCGTCGCACTCCGGAAAGGTGAACACAATGTCAAGAGTGAAGGTTTCACCCAGTTCGGCAGTCGTCTGCCCAACGACGCTGTTATTCAGCGTCAGGGCGTTGTTGTCAACCGCAGTACCAGGGCTGATAGCATAGGAACCGGCGACGGTGTAATCATCATAGTAGTTGCCGTCCCAGTTATTATTATCAGAATCGTAGGCATTTTGCGTGGTATTGAGCAGGAAGCAGTTGTTCTGGATAGTATTCCCAGAGCTGCCAGCCCACATGGCAACACCGCGCTGGTTGGCAACAAAGTCACAGTCCTCAATTGTTGCATCGGTCCCGTTTTGCTGCACACCATCGGTGTACCCGGTGACATGCATGTCGCTTAGCACGAAGTCAGTGGGAGCAAGATCCAACCTCAGAAAGAAATCTGACCCGCCACCGGTAAATGTGACAAGATCCTTTCCTTCGCCTACGACGCTGGTGATGTTGGCTGGTACCCACAGACCCTCGTCGGAATAGTCACCCTCGAGGATCACAATATTGTGATCACCGACATAGCCATCCAAGGTGGCAAATGCAGTGGTCAGATCAAGGAAAAAATCCGGATCACTGCCGGCAGCGTCCACAGTCCATTCGGTCGCAAACGCGGGGGCTGCCATAAACATGACACTCACTGTGATCAGAAGTGTCTTTTTTAGAATATTTAACATTCTTTTCCTCCCAGAAAAGTCATGTTTCATGTTTGTGAAATGTATAGTTGATTGATAAGATTTGGTCAGGCATCATGCCGACCATAATGCTGTTTTTGATCCCTACCTCCTTTCTTGAGGGGCAGGGCAAAGCACACCAATACTTGATCTCGCTCCACTATACTATTGACTCGGGAGGAAATGCCGATTATAATTATACTGCATTTTTGTGTGAGGTGAGGGAGTCTTAAGGCCTAACATGAACCCAGGTTTTGCTTTTCGACTTCCTTCGCCTCTTTGCAAATCGTCAAGCAACTTACTGCTGTCTCACCAGCAGTTCCGTGGCCTCACCCATACGCCCTTGGTCTGGTTGTATAACTTTGGATTTGCAGTTCGAGCACCCATGTCTTCCATGAGGCTAGCAGATCTCTCCTATAGGCACCTCCTTTCCTTGGTATCTTTAGCGAGTTGGAACGATTGTACTCCGCGCGGGTCCCCCCCGCACGCGACGACAGTAATTTCCAACTGTCCCTGCTTGTAGTAATTCAGATGTATAAAATCGTCAACAGTCTCTGAAAACAGATCGATACTGCTACCGAAATGGAACCCAGTCATTTCAGTTATCCTGTCTATTGATTAGTTAACAACGGTCTTATTGCGTACACTCTCCTAAACCCAACAAAGGCACATAGTTACCGTTCACTTGAGACTAGCCACATCTCTACGATGCGCAATACCATCTCAACGCTTACCAAGTTTATTACTGAGAGAGATAATGATGAAATACCTTCCCACGATGTTCTCCCTGTGTTACCAATATAGATGCCGACTTCTGGCATGTCAAGGGAAAACCGACCCATAGGGTTAATATTTTGCACTACCGCAATTAGGCTATAACGCCACATGGACACCCTTGTCCCGTTTCTTCCTGCCCAGTCAGTACTGGTTGGCGTGCAGATCGTTACACGAACGCATGGTCCTCATCCAAGCAACGGATCGTGGCATTTGTGACAACCGAACGCTCGAATGCGATGCGAAAGTAGCCGATTATCCCTTGGATCGATCGGGGATGGGGGCTAAAAATGATGACAAAAACCGGTAATACTGGAGCCAATTATCGAGAATTGGAAGCAACCTCGAAAAGAGATATTGGTTCCAAGACCAGTCGCACGGTAGAGTCGGAACAGTTTAGTAGATCAAGCAGTCCAATTGTCTCATACTGTGCCATAAAGTCTCAGATATCAGTTCCTTAAGAATTGAAGCTCCATACATAGGGCAGATAAAGAAAAATAGCGGTGCAGGGACTTGAACCCCGGACACGTGGATTATGATTCCACTGCTCTAACCAGCTGAGCTACACCGCCATTCTGGAAGCAGGCTAATTTAGCAATAATATCGGCACAGTCAAGAGATAACTAACCACGCCGCAAAACCGCCCATTGGCTGCATTACCACCACTGCATATCACCCCCAATGCAAATCGTGCCAATGCAAATCGTGCCGATGCAAATCGTGCCGATGCAAATCGCCTCTTGAGAAACCGCACCAATGCATATCATGCCGCTGCATATCGCTCCTATGCAAATTGCCCAACTGCAAATCGCCCAACGCAAATCGTGCCAATGCAAATCGCTCTTGAATAAGTAGCCCCATACGAATCGCCCTTACACAAAAAAAAGGAGTTCCCTTCTTAGAAGGAACTCCTCGATCCCCACCTCTCAATATACCCTACACCGCCATGTCTTATATATTAAGAGTAACTAACTTCGCATTATCTATAAACAACTGTTGTGCCAAACTGGACGCCCCACCCGATCAACACTGATAACACATTGATACAAAGCAGGATATGTCCTCACATGCACCTCGGCGACAGGCGATGAAAAAGTCATGACGCAACAACTGCGCCACCGCTTTTCATCCCAAAACAACACAACACCTTAACCTGTGCGAAGATAACAGTACGCAGTCGATGCGACAGCTCAACCGTCAATCCGACCTTAGAGGGTCAAATCGCTAAGAACTGCGCCGCTAACGCTTGCGTGCCAAATGTATCGACATTGAGTGAAAGTCGTGGGCCGCTTCCATCAGAGCCTCAGAGATAACCGGATGGGCGAAAGTGAGCGAACCAAGCTCCGTGACGGTCAGGCCTCTGTCGATAGAGAGTGCCGCAGTGTGGATGATCTCGGTGGCATGTGCACCGACCATGTGCACACCCAGCAGCTTGTCGGTCTTGCGATCACCAATCACCATGACTTCGCCGGCGATTTCGTTTTCTGCGTGCGCTTTGCCGAGAGCGCGAAGCGGGTACTTTCCGATGCCGACATCGTACCTTTCAGCAGCTTTTTTCTGAGTGAGGCCGACCGAGGCTACTTCCGGATGCGTAAATATGACCGACGGCACACAGGTGTAGTTTTTCTCAGCAGCTCCCCCCAGGGCGTTGTCAACCGCAACTGTGCCATCGTGAACAGCGGTGTAGGCCAGAAGCGACTCTCCGGCCACGTCGCCAATAGCAAATATGTGTGGCGCAGCCGTCCGGCAATCGGGACCAACTTTGATCGATCCGTTCTCGTTCAGCTCAACGCCAGCCTTCTCCAACCCGATATCGCCCGTATTGAACGCTCGCCCAACCGAGACCAGCACCTGCTCGGCCTCGACAGTCTTGCCACCGGTCAGCGTGGTGGTTACTCCAGTTTTTTCGACCGCAAGAGATTCCACTCGGCTTCCCAGATTCAGCCCGACTTTGAGCTTTTTCAATTCTCTCTCGATTAGCTTCGATGAATTCTCATCTTCCATCGGCAAGGCATGGTCAAGCATCTCAACTATCGTAACTTTTACATCGAGATGCGACAACATGAACGCCCATTCGCATCCGATCACGCCAGCCCCGATAATCAGGATCGACGACGGCAGTTTCTCAAGCTCGAACATATGATCCGATGTCACGACTTGCTGACCGTCGATCGGTATTCCCGGTAGATCAGCCGAACGTGAGCCGGTAGCAACTATGATATTGTCAGCCGCCAGTCTCGTTTCCACACCAGCCCGGTCGATGACCGCAATTTCGTTGGCCGATACAATTCGACCAAAGCCCTGGTAGTGATCAACACCGTGCGATTTGAAAAGCTGCCCAATACCACCGACCAGTCCGGCTACAATCTTGTCTTTACGGGCACGCATAGCGCCCCAATCACAGGTAGGCGGCGAGGTCAGATTGATACCGTAGGTGGCCGCTTCTTTTGCTTTCTTGTACTGGATTGCCGAAGCTATCAGCGCTTTGGAGGGGATGCATCCACGGTTGAGACAGACGCCTCCCAGTTTGTCGTTCTCCACAACGGCAACTTTGGCGCCTTTCAAGGCAGCCCGGATCGCAGCCGTATAGCCACCGGGGCCACCACCTATGATAACTATATCGTACTTGTCTATGATCACAACTCCTGGCATGAGTTCAACTTTGCCATTCAATAAACGGGGCGCGCCTCGGCTTGGCAAGTCACTTACCAATGAAAAAGCCGACCCCGCAGCACGCAAGGTCGGCTTGATTGCTCAGATTGTTGTTTATCAGGAACCGTGAGCGGTAAAGGTGACGATCACCTTGCCGTTCTCGATCGTGTAATTCGAGGTTCCACCAGTGCTGACGCCGTAAGCGTGGAATGTTCCCGACTTGACCAGCTTCTTCAACGCCGTAACGTTGGTGAGATACGCAAACGATTCCGCGTAAGTAAGCGTGGTCGTAGTCGAAGCCGGCAATGTCAGGCCATCCAGTATCTTGGTGGCGTTGGCATTGACATCAACATAGTTGGTGTAGGTCGGCGCGTCACCCTCATCAATATAGACGTAGAAAGTTACCTCCGCTCCACTGTTAATGAACGTGAATTCAAAACCGACCATATCAATAGCGTCGATCGCGTCCTTGTGGTCATTCCATTCGGATTCAGATGTCAGATCAATGTGCTCATGGTAGAAACCGGTCGCCGATGTAAAGGAGAAATCCTTCACGATGACAAAAGTACCGGAAATAATCAGGCAGCCTGTTACCAGAAAAGCGGTGAGGACAAGCCCGAAAGCAGCGAATCTCTTTAAAACTGTATTCATGCCATCACCTCCTAATTCCCACCGAAGTAGTAGTTAAGGCCGCCGACAACGAAGAGTGATTTCTTCGAACTGCCGCCATCGACCGGAATCAGGTTAAACCTGCCGCGTAGATCAACACCGATATTTGATGGCAGGTTCAGGCCAACGCCAAGTCCGATTGACCAGCCAAAATCGGTGCTCTCATCCTCGAACATCGCTGTCTGGTCGCGCTTGGCTTTGTAGAATCCCATCCCAACCAGAGCGTATGGCGAGAACCCCGGAACACCCATCGGAGCGCCCAGTCTGGCGTCGATCCCGTAGGACGTAATTTTCGAGCCGTCAAGGCCGATCGAGTTGACACCTTCGATAGTCGGTTCACCATACTTGCCGAAAAAGACATTTGGTTCCAGCGTAATCATCGGCAAGGCTTTGACAATTCCTCGCACGCCAAAAGCGGTGCCCGAGCCCTGATCCTGCTGGGCGATCGGCAGGTTCAACCCGCCCGAAACACCAATCCCCAGCGAGATACCTTGAGCCGTAAGGGCCGTCGGCAAGATCAGGATCGCCATCGTGACAATAAGTAGTCGAAGCATAGACCCTCCAGGTTAGCTTGATTTAGTCAATAGACTTGTAAAGTGTAATCTATAATCAATTAACGCATAATGCCCCACCAAGTCAAGCAGATTACTGGACTACCAGTATTTTCTCCTCTCATATTTCAAAAAAAGCGCTTGACAGAATCCCGATTTTTTCAATATTATGATCCGCTTTTATTAAACTTAGTGGTAGGCTTTACTAAACAAGAGGCAACGGATAAGTTCAGTGGAATTGCGTATTGGCCAAAAAATCAAAGTGCTTCGACAGCGATCGGACCTTACTCAGGAAGAGTTGGCAAACCGAGCCGGCTTGACCAAAGGTTTCATCTCCCAGTTGGAGAACGAACAGTCTTCAATTCAGATTGATTCCCTGGCCGATCTTCTTGAAGCGCTCGGGGTGAGTCTTTCGGAATTTTTTGCCGACGGCGACAAAACCAAGGTTGTCTTTGCACCATCGGAGCGGGCCGCAGTCGATAACAACGGCGCGTCGGTCTTTGAGATGCTGATCCCTGGATCGACCCACAACCTTATGGACCCGATTTTTCTCGAACTGCTGCCCG
>DAOWIM010000012.1 GCA_030640905.1 bacterium | reverse complement strand
GCCTGCGGGGAAGTCCAATTTCTGATCATTCCGAGACCGATCAATCGAATATAAACCGCAATGACCGATCTAGGATAACAGAGCTGGTAGATTGATCCAGGGTGCCAACATTTCACTGGCAGGTCGGATCAGTCATAGGCAGGAGCGCCGAGGTGGAAAACAACAGACAACGCGAAAGAATGCATGTCGTCGCCTACTTGAAAGTACGCGAGCGCGAGACAGATCAGACTATGGGGCGGGTTGTCGATATCACCTCGCAGGGGATGCGCTTGTGCAGTCGTCATCCACTCCAACCGGGCAATCATACCGCCTTCAAAGTAACTCTTCCTTCAATGGATGGAGCAGGAGCTGAGATTGATTTCCTGGCTGAGGTAATCTGGTGCAATCAAGCGACTCTTCCGGGATATTACGATGCCGGGGTTCAACTGCAGGGGTTGACTATCAACGAGGAAGAAGCGATTGAGTGCTTTATCGAAAACGCGCGTTTCGAAGATCGGTTTGTTGCCGTCTCCGAGTCCCTTTCAATGAAAAACTAAAAGCCGTCCCGCTACCGGATTATCACCCTTACTGTCCGATAATTACTTCTTACCGACAGGCGAAAGATATATCACAAACTGTTCCTCGCCATCCAGACCGAGTATTCGGTTGGTCCTGTTATCATCGTAGGCAGCAATAGCACACGTACCGGCACCTATCGATTCAGCCGCCAGATAGAGATTTTGACCGACATGGCCAGCATCAAGAAAGAGGAAACGGTACCCTCGTACATCGTAACGCCAGGTCATACGCTTCGTCACTGCTACCCAGAAAAACGTCACGGAGGCATTCTTGATCATTCGCTGGTTGAAGGCGGCATCGACAAGTTGATCGGCGAGGTCAGGGGCGCTGTCTAACTTCGTTAACTTGTGATCGAGCGCCAGGAACCTATAAAGACCCGGTTCCAGGCCATCAACGTTGTTGACAAGGAGCAGGGTCTCGAAGGCATGTCTGGCTCCGGCCGACGGTACGGTACGAAAAGTAGCTGTCGCCTCAGTGTCTTTCATCCCCTGCACGCCCTGAGTACACCAGAGCAGATATGACAACTCCTCCAATGAAAGCGGATCGTCCGAATATTGCCGAATTGACCGACGCTGATCAATCAACTGCCGCAGGCGGTTGTCGGGCGGGATGAATCCGGCGGGCGATGGCAGGTCGATAACCGGCCTGGTTCTATCGTACTCTAATTCCAGAGGGGGACGTTCGACACCTTTCTCCTGATCAGACTTGCCGCGGTATTCGTACTTTGTTTTTTCCAGAAACTCTTTTCCAATATTGCTCATAGCCGATTTCTCCATCCTGGCCGTGTCTCGAAACAACCTCTGTCGGATCGCCTCAATCCGTCGAATTCACTGCTATATACGAGAACGAGCATTGGTAGTAAAGAACATCCCGCCGGGGAGAAAACAAAAAAAGGGCTGCCGGTCGGCAGCCCTCTGGTAAACTGGTCGTTTCCTAACCGACTCTCAGACTTTCTGCCGAGTGCTCCAGAATGGCCTGATAGTCGCTGAATTTGTGTGGCTCGGCGTCGCACGTCACGATATATCCGCGATAGCCGTCAGCCAAAACATAAGTCTTAGCCTGCACCAGTCCCTCCGGCATCTTGTAGACGTAGGTTATCCAGAGTGCCACATGACCATCGATATATGCTTCGCCGCGATCCTTCTCTCGAAATCCGGATGATTCTTGACGGGTCGCCGCGACGATCTCTTCAAACAATTCTTCCACTTCGAATCTCAGCGGCAATTCAAACGACGCCACGCCAATCGCTTCATAGAACATATCAGCTTCGTTCTCAAGCGGACTAAAGGCGCACCATGATTCGCTTTCCGGATCCCACATAGTGGACCAACCATCGGGAAACACGATAGAAAACTCAAGGTCGTCGTTGTAGAACCGACCCTCTTCCTTTGGCTCGTTACAGGAAAGCAGCAATGCTGCAATTATGAGTATCGGTATGAAGATTGAAATGGATCGTATCGACATCATCGTTCCTCCTGAAGATTCGTAAACATCCGGAAGCCAGCTATGATCCGGACTATACTACTTTCAATCGGTCGGATGATCGAGCCTGTTTAGATATGGTCGTGTGCAGTTTCAGAACATTGTTGGAACCCAATACTGTTGGATTCCTTCCGAGTGGCTGGCCCGCACGCCTCGGCGCATCTTCGACCGCGGCGGGTCCACATC
>DAOWIM010000120.1 GCA_030640905.1 bacterium | reverse complement strand
TGAGCTTGCCCCCGTTAAGTGGACAGGTTAACAAGCAATGGTCAGCATCTGTTTTTCATGGTATTGATAGTTTCGTTCAAAGTCAATGGGACTGACGGAACCAATACTTGAATGGCGACGCCAACCGTTGTAAAAGATCTCGATATATTCAAAGATTCTCTGTTTTGCCTCCGTCTTCGTTGCGAATCGTTCGTGATGGATCAACTCCCGTTTCAGAGTTCCGAAGAATGACTCCATCGGAGCATTATCCCAGCAATTGCCTTTACGACTCATGCTACCGATCATGCCGTTGGACGACAGTAGCTTCTGGTAATCTCCGGAGGCGTATTGCACACCTCGATCACTGTGATGAATCAGACCACGCCCTGGTCTCCTCCGGTGTATTGCCTGGCGCAAGGCCGTCTCAGTCAAAACACTGTCTATGTGGCGGCTCAAGGCATGGCCGACAATTCGACGTGAGTGCAAATCCAGAACTGCCGCCAGATATAGCCAACCCTCATCAGTCCATACGTACGTAATATCGGACAGCCAAATCTGGTTGGGACGAGGGGCGGTAAACTCGCGGTTGACCACATTAGGTGACACCGGATAATCATGCCGGGAGTCAGTAGTTACTCTAAACTTCTTGACCGTCTTCGGTCGGATCCCTTCACATCGCATCAATCGAGCTACCCGCTTCACATTGCAACGAATCCCTCGGCCATGAAGCTCGTCGGTTATCCGGGGAGAACCGTAGGTTCGATCGCTCTGCTGGTGAACCGCTCTGATATGAACCAGAAGACAACGATTCTCGCGACTACGCCGACTCTCTGGACGATTCCGCCAAGCATAGTACCCACTTCGCGATACATGAAGGACACGACACATCAAAGACACCCGAAACTCCCGCTGATGATCCCGAACTAAGGCGTACCTCACTTCGGGCGACGACTGAAGACGGCCAGTGCTTTTTTTAAAATGTCTCGCTCCTCAGTCACATCGACCAGTTCACGACGCAGACGACGCAACTCCTCCTGTTCCGCAGGAACGTGACCTGTTCCGGGAAAAGCTGACCCACCAGACTCGGCTAGCTTCTTACGCCAGCGCCAAAGATTCGTCTCGCTGATTCCCAAATCACGAGCCACTGAGGCCATTGTACGACCTGGTTCCTGACTAAGTCGAACAGCCTCACGTTTAAACTCTGCATCGAACTGACGACGACTTTGATCTCTTGACATTCGGACACCTCCTGAAACCAATATATCATGGCTTCTTCATGTGTCCACTAAACAGGGGGAACTTCACCCGTCTGAAACTTGAAGGAGAATCAAGAAGACTACCAACCCACTACTACCAAAACCAAAAAATAACCAAACGAACCCATTTCCCCACAACCCACTGTCCGGGAAGCAGTAACAGGGAATTTTTTTATGGCCGGGTGGCAGGGTCAAACTTGTTTGGCCCTGAGAGCGTCGCCCACGAAATTAAGACAGATGTCAGGTTGCAAGCAACCGGACCTACTGTAAAGGGACTTGAAGCAGGCTGGTCTGTGCCCCTACTTGCGCAGGTACGAGGCCAGGCGGGATTGGAATTCGGATTTGGGGATGTTGGTATTGAGGTGGCCCTCGAAGGCAATAGAAATCTGGCTGGTTTCTTCGGAGACGACGACCACCACAGCATCGGAAACATCGGTTACACCGACCGCCGCTTTGTGTCGCATCCCGAACAGTTTGCGGTAGCGCGGGTTGGTGGTCAACGGCAACGAAGCGGCCGCCGCGATGATGAAATCACCGGAGACAATAACCGCCCCGTCATGAAGCGGCGTGTACGGAGTGAACAACGTCACCAACATTTCCGAGGACAGTTCGGCGTTGATCGACTTGCCCGACTCGGAGAAATTCTTGAGGCCGGTGCGACGTTCGATAACGATCAGGGCGCCGTACCGAAGTTCGGAAAGCCGCAGGGTCGCGCGGCTGATTTCTTTGAGGGTCTTGCGTTGTTCAAGGGCGACGAATCGTCGCAGGAACCGGCTCTGTCCGATCTGAGCGAGGACACCGCGAAGTTCCGGCTGGAAAACGATCACAAAGAGGATCAGGCCAAATGTCGCGAGGTTGGAGAAAAGCCAGGTGACACCTTCCAACTGTGCCCAGTAGGCAATCGAAGCAACAAATGCGATCAACGTCAGGCCGATCACAATCTGCGCCGACCGTGTACCGCGTGTCAGTCGCAGTCCTTCGTAGATGATAAACGAGACGATCAGTACGTCGATCAAATCTTTCAGACCGAACCGGATGAACTCGTACTCAAACAACGTCACGATACTTCTCCTACCGCGCGGATAACCTTGAGAGCTCCAACTGTCTGGCGAACATCATGCACTCTCAATATATCGGCTCCATTGGCGCATGCCACCACCGCTGCAGCCACTGAACCGCCAATCCGTTGATTTGCCGGAAGATCGGTCGGATGCAGCATATTGATAAACGATTTCCGCGAAGCACCGACCAGCAGCGGCAAACCCAATAGCCCAAACGCTCTAAGACCGGCCAGAATTTCTATGTTGTCCGACAGTCGTTTGCCAAAACCGATCCCGGGATCAAGAACCAATCGGGACCGATCAATACCCTGATCGAGACAGTAGTTGATTCGTTCCTCGAAGAACTGTCCGATCTCGGCGACACAATCGTCATAATGCGGATTCTCTTGCATCTGCCGAGGCGTCCCCAGCATGTGCATAAGCACCAACGGCGCTTTCTTCTCGGCAGCGAGTTTTGCCATGTCGGGGGAGAGGCGAGAGGCGGAGATGTCATTGATGATATCAGCCCCGGCGTCCAGTGCAGCTTTGGCTGTTTCTGATTTGTACGTATCAATCGAAATCGGGAGCGTGCTGCTCTTTCTGATCTCTTCGATAACTGGAATGACGCGTTGCATCTCTTCATTGGCTGAAACAGGTTTGGCGCCGGGACGGGTTGATTCACCGCCGATGTCGACAATATCCGCGCCCTCATTTTCCATAGTTCGCGCACTCTCTGCCCATTGCTTAGGGGTGGCCTTGCCACCATCGGAGAAGGAGTCGGGGGTGACATTGATAACCCCCATTACCAGTGGTCGATCAAGCTTCAGTCTGCGACCATCCGCCAGTGCGATCTGCCGCGCCTCGCGATCAGTATGTTTTATTTTCTGCTCCAGCATCGTTACTTTACCCAATCTACCCTATAAACCGGATCGCATGCGAAAAATCAAGCAGCCTTTTTGGTGGCAAGCTGCTGTTAGTAATCTTGAGAGGTCACGGTAGGACTAAGACGGGCATGGCCCGTTAGCAGGCTGTTGAAAAACTCCTTATAGCGGCGCTATGACGGCGGACACAAGGCCCGCCGCTACGCGATGAGGGGCTGT
>DAOWIM010000184.1 GCA_030640905.1 bacterium | reverse complement strand
GCTATCGTTGCGAGGGGGAAATAAAGTACTTCACCAAACGCAACTCACCGCTGGACTGATATTCTGCGCCGAACTTCCCGGTTCGATCTAACTACCCGCGATAGCTTCAAAACCCTGCTTGAGTTCCTCGTAACTGCGCAGACCCTTCAGACGCAAGACCTGGTTGCCATGGCGATCGTAGAAAATTGTGGTCGGAACGCTGGCAATTTGGTACTCGGTAAGAATATCCTTGTTGGCTACCATCATTACCCATTGCATACCGGCCTGTTTGGCAAAGCCGGCAGCCTGCTGAGCGTTATCTTTAATAGCAACCCCAAGTATCTCCACGCCCTGATAACGGTATTCATCGTAGAGCCGAATCAGGTCGGGAATCTCTCGGCGGCAAGGCGGGCACCATGTTCCCCAAAAATTGACCACGACTGGCTGCTTACCGATCCATTCATTAGAACTGCGGATTGATCCGTTTATGTCGTACGCCTCAAACAACGCTCTTGTCGTTTCGGCCCCAGGCTGTGCCGATGCTGATTTGGTTTGGTTGGTAGTGTCGGACTGACTGTCGCTGCTAGTACAGGCAAAGAGAAAAGATGCAAACAATAGTACGACGACGGGAATGGCTTTGGTATTCTTCATGGTCTCTCTCAATAAATGGGGTGTCCGGGCGAACCTACTTGCCCGATTTCTGATTGGTACGGGTTGAGTCGTAACGGTAGTCTTTCACATATTCCAGAGCGCCTCTCAGGGCATCGGTAGCCTGGTAACCTTTGAGGCGACCGAGCTTGGAGCCGTCCGGTTTGAGAAACCAGAAGGCAGGGTAACCTGTCACACCGTATTGGCTGCGAGCCAGGTTCTTTTCCGAAATTTTGTAGCCATCGATATCAAGAACTTTTTTTGAGTCTCCATTGACTCTGATCGGTACGAAGTGATCTCTTATCAGACTGCAAACGACCTCATCGATAAAAGCTTCTTTCTCCATCTTCTTGCACCAGCCACACCACTTGGCGGTGAAGTCGATAAAGACATGCTTGTTTTCTTTTTTGGCCAACGGCAGACCGACGTCATAGGCAAGCCAATTGATCTCGTTGGATTTCTTCTTAACATTCTTGTCATCTGCCACCAATGGCATCGCCAGAACGGTAACGAGGAACAGGGCTGTCAGTATTCTCAATGTTTTCATAGTCCTTCCTGTGTCTGTTGCTGATTGCCTTTTCGGCTTAGTGGTCTAAGGTAGGCCGAGGACTCACCCATGACTTCCTTCAGCTTATCCAGTAACTGAAAGTCGGGACGGACGGCATATTTCCGCGACTTGATAAACAGTTCCGAACCATTTTCCTGGGTCGCTATAAGAACGGGAGCATCACCTTTAAACTGTTCCAGTGAGGCAAGGGCCTGGTCAATTGTACTATCGGAGCAATCGGCATCGATCCTTATAACGAGTTGGCAGGCGAAATGTTCCGTCAGTTTCTCAAGGAGAAGTACTTCGGAGGCAATGACTTTGGGAGCTTCACCTTCACGGGTTGAAACTCGCCCGGTGATCAGAACCATCTTCTCAGGTTCAACCAGTTCTCGATACTTGGAGAAACAATCGGAGAAGAAAATCAGCTCAACCACCCCAGTATAGTCTTCCAGGGTAACGAAAGCCATCAAGTTACCTTTTTTATCCAGCATCGTTTTGACCCGGGAGACAATCCCCCCGATAGTAACTTCACGGCCATCGTTAGCTTCGGCCAATCGTTCGGCGTTGTGGTCGGCAAAATGGATCATCTCGTCACGATACTTATCCAGAGGATGACCGGAGATATAAAACCCGAGGCACTCTTTTTCTTCGGCTAGTGCTTTGGCAGTGTTCCAATCGGGGATGTCGGGCAACGAAGGTGCTACTCGGGTGATGGCTCCGGTGGTGTCGGCGAACAGGTCATGTGTCGCTGTCCGCTCAGCTACCTTGTGTCCAAATTCCAGGATAGCCTCTACCACTTCGTAGTTTTGTGCCCTTGTTCCGGTCAGAGTATCACAGGCTCCAGCGGCGATCAATGATTCCAGTGTACGTCGATTGATTGATTTGACCGGCACCCGACTGACCAGATCGGCCAGGTCCTGGAAACGGCCGCCATTTTTTCGCTCTTCCATAATGGCAGCGGCTGCATTGCCGCCAACATTCTTGACCGCCTGCAGACCAAATCGGATGTTGCCGTCGATGACACGAAAGTCAACATCAGATTCGTTAACATCGGGTGGCAGAATTTTGATTCTCATGCGACGGCATTCTTCAAGGAAAACATGTATCCGGTCGCTGTTGGTAATTTCCGATGTCATCAGCGCGGCCATGAATTCGCGGGGATAGTACCGTTTGAGCCAGGCTGTCTGATAGGCGATATTGGCGTAGCAGGTCGAGTGCGCTTTGTTGAATCCGTAGCGGGCAAACTTCTCGATTTGCACAAAAATTTCGTCGGCGATCTTCGAGTCAATCTTGTTGGCGGCTGCCCCGGAGAGGAACTCACGTTTTTGCTCAGCCATCAGGGCAGCATCTTTTTTGCCCATTGCCTTGCGCAGCAGATCGGCTTTTCCCAGAGAGTACCCGGCCAACTGGTTGGCAATGTGCAGGACCTGTTCCTGGAAAACGATAACGCCGTACGTGCTCCCAACAATCTTTTCCAGATCAGGATGTTGATACTGAATATTGGCCGCCCCATGTTTACGCTGGATGTAGATGTCGATCATGCCCGAGTCAAGCGGTCCCGGTCGATACAGAGCGTTCATGGCGGTGATATCGGTAAAGTTCTCCGGTTTCAATTTCCGCAGATAGTCGCGCATGCCGGATGACTCAAACTGGAAGATGCCGATAGTGTTCCCGCGAGCGAACAGTTTGAAAACTTCAGGATCGTCTAAGGGGCAGTTGTCAATATCAACTTCGACGCCAGGGTGATTCTCTCCGATCATTCTCAACGCATCGTCGATCACCGTCAGTGTTCGCAACCCGAGGAAGTCCATCTTGAGCAGGCCGATCTCTTCGACCATCTTCATGTCGTACTGCGTGGTAACCTCGTCGCGACTTCCCTTGAACAACGGAACGAAATTAGTCAGAGCCGAGGGCGCGATAACAACTCCGGCGGCATGGGTCGAACAGTGACGGGCCAGACCTTCCAGCACGAGGGCGTAGTTGATCAGTTTTTCAATGCGACCATCCCGTTCGGTCAGCTCGACCAGTTCCGGTGTTTCCTTGAGTGCGGTCTTGAGTGTCACGCCAACTCGTTCCGGTACCATCTTGGCAATTTTGTCAACTTCGCCATACGGAATCCCCAGCACCCGACCGACATCACGTATTACTCCGCGGGCGGCCATCGTACCGAACGTTATTATCTGAGTCACATTATCCTGGCCGTACTTGGCGATGACATACTTGATGATGTCATCCCGGCCACGGTCGGCAAAGTCGATATCAATATCGGGCATCGACACGCGTTCCGGGTTAAGGAATCGTTCGAAGAGGAGGTCAAACTTGATAGGGTCTACCGTCGTGATACGCAGAGTGTAGGAGACAAGCGAACCTGCCGCCGAACCACGACCCGGCCCGACCCGGATTTTTTGCCGGCGGGCGTAATCACAAAAGTCTTTCACGATCAGGAAATAGCCGGCATAGCCCATCTGTTTGATAACGCCCAGTTCGTACTGGAGACGTTGCTCGATCTCGGCGGTTACTTCCGAATACAATTCTTCGACACCCTGACGGCAGAGATGTTCGAGATAATCATCGGGTGACACATACGGCTTCGGTATCGGAGAACGTGGCAATTGCAATTTCCCCAACTCAAGTTCGAGATTGCAGACTTCGGCTATGCGAACGGTATTTTCCAGGGCTTCCGGGAAGTCGCCCAGTGCTTCGGTCATCTCCTCCGGTGACTTGAAGTAGATCTGGTCGGTGCCGTACTTCATGCGGTCGGTGTCTGAAACCATCTTACCGGTCTGGATACAAAGGAGGGCGTCGTGCGCCTCGGCATCTTCACGCCTGAGGTAATGGCAGTCGTTGGTTGCAACCATTGGGATGCCGGTCTCTTTGGAGATGGCCTCGATCCGGGGGAGAATGATCAGCTCTTTGTCGATATTGTGGTTTTGAATCTCGAGATAGAAATTACCTTCGCCAAAGATGTCATTCAATTCTCTGGCGACCAGAACAGCAGCATCGGTTTTGCCATTGAGAAGATTCCAGTTGACCTCGCCCTTCAGGCAGGCGGAAGTAGCGATCAACCCTTCGGAGAATTCCCGCAATAGCTCTTTGTCGATGCGGGGACGATGATAGAACCCTTCGAGAAACCCTGCCGTCGAGAGCTTGATCAGGTTATGGTAGCCGGTTAGATTACGGGCAAGCAGAACAAGGTGGAAGCCACCATCGGGATAGATGTTGGATGGTTTCTTGTCAAAACGACTTCCCCACGCCACATAAACTTCGGAGCCGATAATCGGTTTTATTCCAGCCCGGGTTGCCTTTTTGAAAAACTCGATCGCGCCAAACATGTTGCCGTGATCGGTGATAGCCAGCGCAGGCATCCGATACTCTTTGGCCAGCTCTATGACCGAGTCAAGACGGCAAGCGCCATCAAGCAGCGAGTATTGACTATGAGTGTGTAAATGTACGAAATTGGCGTGCTTCATTTATTGTTCATCTCTTGTTTATCATAGTCTGGTTCGGGTTGCGGACACCGCAACCTTTTGACATAAGTATCATTCCGAATATATGGAGTATTGCCAGCTTTATCAACCGATAGAGGTTCTTATGTGATGTTACCCGGTGCGGGTGGCAAGGTGGGGTAGCCCGAACACCGCTTGAAGGCATAAGAAAAACGGCCCGTCGTTAATGACGAGCCGTTCTAAGCAACTAGT
>DAOWIM010000016.1 GCA_030640905.1 bacterium | reverse complement strand
TTTCAGCCCTTCCGCTAATTAAAAGCATTATTTGCCAACTCCGCGTAGCGGCGGGCTTTATGTCCGCCGTAGGTTGGCGGGAGACAAGCCCCCGCTCTACGCGAGTTCTATTAGTCGCCTTATGGGACAACCTCTGGACATGTGCCGGTCACGGAAACGCTTGCGTCATTGTGGCCTGTGTCCTAAAACAGGCTTGCCTGTGCCTCAAAACAGGTGAGCCTGGCAGATAGAGATTGACAACGGCGTATTCGGTCATATTTTCAGCGGATACTTATGAACCTGCGAACTCTTGAAATCGGCCCCTTTGCGGTCAACTGTTACTTGTACTGGGATGACTCGACCGGCGACGGTGTGATAATTGACCCCGGCGCGGGAGCGGGGGAGATTTGCAATGAAGTTGAGTCAGCTGGATTCACGCCAAATGCGATTCTGCTCACGCACGGCCACGCCGATCATATTGCGGCGGTGGAGGATGTGAAGAAAGAATATGATATACCCCTCTATATCGGTCGCGGTGAGGAACCGTTGCTGGCTAATCCTTCAGCCAATGTCTCGGCCATGATCGGTCAACCGATTGTTGTACCAGCCCCCGAACACGTGGTCGCCGACGAGCAGGTGATAAATATCGGTTCGCTCACCTTTCGCATTCTGGCTACACCGGGACACACGCCGGGTGGAGTTTGTTTTCTGGACGAAACCGAAGGGCTCCTTTTTTGTGGCGATACTTTGTTCCAGATGTCGATAGGCCGCACCGATCTACCGGGTGGCTCGTTTGAGACGTTGATCGAATCGATCAACCAAAAGATCATGACTCTGCCCGACCAAATTATCTGCTACCCCGGACACGGGCCGCAGACGACAGTCGGAGCTGAGCGTACCAACAATCCTTTTCTGACCGGAAGATATTTTGCCTGAACTGGGACCAATTGAACCTCTGCTGATACTCGGTATCAGCGATTACCATTGCCATTGCGATTTCTCGGCCGATGCTGAGGGTTCTGTCGATGATTACTGTCGAGCGGCGATTGAGCGTAACCTGGTTGAGTTGTGTTTCACTACGCATTACGACGGTTCGCAGGATGGGATCAGCAGCGACGAGTTTATTAGAATCGACGGCGAGTTGCATCCGGTCAGTCCGGACAATCTCGCGCCGTATGTCGATGCGGTGAGGCAGGCGCAGGAGGATTACTATCCGCTCGGTGTGTCGGTCAAGCTGGGGGTCGAGTTTGGTTGGTACGAAGGATGCGAAGAGGCTGCCGCGCGGCTAAAAGAACGATTCGATTTTGACTACTTCCTCTGTGGGATACATTCGCTGGACAACTTGTGTTTCTGGAGACATGGTGCCAACAAGGGATGCTTTGATATATATTCACTCGAAGAGTTCGCCGAACGGTATTTCGATCAGGTTATCAAGGCGGCCCGAAGCGGGCTTTTTGATGCTGTCGCCCATCTGGATTATTACAAACGCAAAGCATACAACCACTATGGCGATGCTGTTGCGGATATCCATCGTAATTATCTGCCGGACGTTTTCCGGGCGTTGGTTGAATCAGGAACATCACTTGAGGTCAACACTGCGGGTGTGCGACACGGTCTCAAAGAGTACTACCCGCGAGTCGATATTATCAACGCTGCCAAGAAGGCTGGAGTCGAGGTGGCCAACCTTGGTTCCGATGCGCACCTTCCGTCGCAGGTCGGGTTTGACTTTGAAGGTGCTGCTGCGCTGGTGCCGAGCCGGGTGGTCGAGGATAGAGATTAGCGCACTCCGGAGTCATATCAATGACATCTCGTTTCCATAAACTCTCACGCTCTTTTTATGCCCGCTCAACGTTAGAGGTCGCCGCCGACGTGGTAGGCAAGTATATTGTCTATGATTCGCCGGATGGGAAACTGGTCGCTCGAATTGTCGAAGTAGAGGCGTATGTCGGTCAGGACGATCCGGCCTGTCACGCGGCCCAGGGCAGGACCAGGCGAAACGAAATCATGTTCGGGCCACCCGGTTATGCGTACGTCTATTTCATCTATGGTATGTATCATTGTCTCAATTTTGTAACCGAGCCGGAGAATCACGCCGCCGCGTTGTTGCTTCGAGCAGCTGAGCCGGTTGAGGGTATTGATATTATGAGCAGATTATCACCCGGCAAGAAACCGATTGATCTGCTCAGTGGGCCAGGGAAATTCTGTCGATCGTTCGGATTGACACGTGAGCAGAACGGCATCGATCTCTGCGGCGATACTCTCTGGCTCGAAGATCGTCACGAACCGCAACCCGAGATCGTCCGTATGTCACGTATCGGTATCAAAGAGGGGCAAGACCGGTTGTGGCGATTCTGTGACCAGAACTCACCCGCAGTGGCACACCACTCTTAACGGTGGCATTATATGACGGCGGACACAAGGCCCGCCGCTACGCGAGGAGGGACTGTTGTCGATGGCGGACATACTTAAAACCCACCGCTACGTGATGAGGGTCTGTCGGCCCGCGTAGAGGGCGGCTTTATGTCGCCCGTACTCAACCGCACGTTACAGTAAACTCATAGCAAGAACTCTTTTCCAACAACCTGTATTAGAAGTGGCTCGCCACTCTTGAAGGTGACTCGTCACTTTTTGGTTGATTCTTTCGAGTCATTCTCGATATTGCCGCGTACAACTTGATGAGATTGGATTGTTAGTGTTTGGAGAAGACTTTATATCAAGAGCGATAATCGGATTTCCAATTCTGATTTTCTCGCTCACTATTCATGAGTGTGCCCACGCGTGGTCGGCGTTCAAATTTGGTGATCCCACCGCTCGCAACATGGGACGGTTGACCCTCAACCCGCTGGCGCATCTCGATATGATGGGTGTGATTGTCATGATCATGTCCGGGTTCCGTTTCGGATGGGCAAAACCGGTGCCGGTGAACCCGGCCAACCTCGACAACCCCCGCGTGGCCGACATCTGGATTTCCGCCGCCGGTCCGCTCTCCAATATCGCTATCGCGATTGTTGCCGGAATATGTTTCCGGATAGCCGGTGCTGCCATGACCGGCCTTCCCGATGGCCTCTTCGTGCTTCTTCAGACGGCAGTGTGGATCAATCTGACGCTCGCCTTTTTCAATCTTATCCCACTGTTTCCGCTTGATGGTTCCCATATCCTGCGCAACCTGTTGCCACCTGATCTCGAGCATCTCATGGCCCGACTTGATCGCATCGCTCCGCTTATATTGTTGGCAATGATTATTATGGGTTGGTTCTGGGTAATAATCGGTCCTATTGTTTTGACTATCGGCAAGCTTCTCCTCGGGTACTAAGAATGAATCGAAGCTTTACCTGTTGTGTGACGGTCCTTCTCGTGGTGGCGTTGTCCGGGTGTGGCACCTCGTATCGTCGGACGCCCGCCGGAGAGAAGCCTGACAAACGCGCACAAACAAAAATCCCGGTAGAGGCGTATCTGTTCGATGCCAGAGTTCATCGTGACGGTAAGCCGACTTCGTTTCGACTCGAAATCTTCCAGGACCGTTCGGACCGTTCGAGACTCGCACTTGGCGGTCGGGGATACCTCGGCAAAGGCGCGCTGAAGGGTTGGATGCGGTCCGACTCGCTGAAGATATTCTTTCCGTCAACGCGTGAATATGTTTACGAAGCGGTAACCGATATTTTCGGTAGCTTCAATTGTGTCGCTCTCAACCTTGATCACGGTTTGGAGCGATACTTCACGGAACCGCCGGAAGTGGGGGGTGAGTCGGGTCTTACGGTTGAGTTATTGCAAGAGAAGAAAAAGTTTCGGGAGTATGTCATTCATCAGCCCGGTTGTGCCTGGCAGCTTACTCTTCGGTACGATTTGCAGAAAAATGGTTGGCGGGTGAAGCGGTTCGAGTTTGACGATGGCGACAAGTTCCGTCTGACCGGTAAACGCCGCGAGTACAAAGCGCGGGCCATGGTCTGGCCTTCTAAGTTCATCGTGCCGATCCCAGCCGGGGCCGTCCGCATAATCCTATAAAACGTACGAAGTTATACGAGTTGACTTCGGGTAGGGCATCGATGATATTATTTAATTATGGTATTCTCTGGAGTTGACAGGTGAATCTGTACCGGCGGACATTCTCGGTCCTGAAATTCTTTTGGAAGCAGTTGGCAACGGCATCGGTGTCGGCGGCTCTTTATGCTATCTTTTCCGGGCTGCTAATCTGGATGGCCGGTCCTCTGCTGATGACACTGTTCCAGGTCGAGCAAATTCCGGGACTGCCGCAAACGCAGGTTGAGATTCATCGCTCGGTCGATCAGGACGCGCAAGCTGATTCATCTAAAGACGTAGCCTCGCAGGTGACTGGCGGGGTTGTTGGTCTGAAAGAGACGATGAAGGGATGGGTCAACAATCTGGTTGCGGCCGAGACCCGTCTTGATACGCTCTACAGGTTCTGCTGGGCTATTCTCATAGTCGTTCTACTGAAGAATTTCTTTTTTTACCTGCAGGGCTTTTTCATGGCTTATGTTCAGCAGTCGGTGATTCGGCATTTCCGGGAAAGACTGTTTGAGAAGTATCAGCGGCTGTCACTTGATTACTTCCATCAAAGACGAACCGGGCAGGTGCTTTCCAGGGTGACCAACGATGTTGTCGTTCTCAATGATTCGATCGATATCAGTTTCAACCACCTTGTGACCGAGACCGTCTCGGTGTTAGTGTTCCTTTCGTTCCTGATAATCCTCAGTTGGAAGCTGACCTTGATCTCGCTTTTTGTCATGCCGGTAGTGTTCGGGTTTATCTGGTTTCTCGGTAAGAAGCTTCGCAAGTATTCAGCGCGCGCGCAGGATCGGATGGCCGATGTCAACTCGGTGCTGGAAGAAGCGATTAGCAACATACGGATTGTCAAAGCGTTTTCGATGGAGAAGTTCGAGACTACCAAGTTCTTTGCTGCTACGCGAGAGTTTTTCCGTTCGCTGCTTCGCATGACTCGTATTCGTCACTTGTCTTCACCGATTAACGACACTCTGGCGACCATTGCGGGAATAGTAATCCTTATCTACGCCGGGACACGGATTATCTCAGGAACGGGGGAACTCGACACCGGTGATTTCATGACCTATGTCATTGCCATGTTCTCGCTGATAAAGCCGGTCAAATCGCTCAGCCAGATTCATATCAGAGTTCAGGAGGGGATGGCTGCCGCCGAACGGATATTCGAAGTGCTCGACACCGACGAGAAGATAACCGATCTACCCGGTGCCCGATCACTGGAAGCGTTCTCCGGTGGGATCGTCTATGACAATGTGCGGTTCGGTTACAATCCTAAAGTTACGGTCATTGACGGTGTTTCTTTTGAGGTCAAGGCTGGCGAAGTTGTAGCGCTGGTGGGGCCATCGGGCGGAGGAAAATCGACGCTGCTTGATCTGCTGCCGAGGTTCTACGATCCTCAGGGTGGTGCGATCATAATCGACGGTCATGATATCAGAAGCCTGACTATTGCATCACTGCGCAACCTGCTCGGTATTGTTACGCAGGAGATTTTGCTCTTTAATGATTCAGTTCGCGCAAATATCGCCTATGGCCAGAATGGTATCACTGATGAGAAAGTATACGCCGCCGCTCGGATGGCCAACGCTCACCAGTTCATCGAAGAGATGACCGACAAGTACGATACGATGGTCGGCGCTCGCGGTGTGCGTCTTTCCGGCGGACAGCGACAGCGCTTGGCAATCGCCAGGGCGCTTCTGAAAAACCCGCAGATACTTATTTTCGATGAAGCTACTTCGGCGCTGGATACCGAGTCGGAAGTTCTCGTGCAGGATGCGATCAACAAACTGATGGCCGGGCGGACAGCTTTGGTTGTGGCCCACCGGCTCTCGACTATCAAACATGCCAACCGCATCCTCGTTGTCGATCAGGGGAAGATCACCGAGAGCGGTACTCATGAGGAACTGTTGACGCGGGAGGGAACGTACCACCGTCTCTACCAGTTGCAGTTCAGGGATGTATGATGCAGACGATGCCCGAACAACATCCGGCTGCTCGCCTCAAGCGTGCAGAGCATGGTGTCAAGGCCGCTTTTTTTGCTCTCTTTAGAGTCTTTCTCAAGAAGGGTCAGCCTGACCGGTCGTTACTTGATGGGAGCCAGATCAAACGCGTGCTGCTTCTTAGACCCGAAACAAAACTGGGTGACATGGTCATCTCGCTGCCGGTTATTGACACGCTCAAACGCCACTACCCGCATATCAAGATTTCTATTCTCTGTTCGCCGGGTAATGTTGGCTTGATCAAAGATGATCCCCGATTCGAGATGATATTTCTTTATCGTAAAAATATCTTCAGAGATATTGCCGAGGTCAGGCGTATCCGGCGCGAGCAATATGATTGTGTCCTTGATCTGTTGTGCGACGATTCGGTTACGTCACTGGTACTCTCTCAATACTGTACTCCGCGCAAGCCGAGACTCGGGGTTGGGAAACAACAGTTTGCCGACTACTATGATTTCAATCGGTTCAATGGTGTTGATGAGTCAAAGCATATTGTCAACAATACGCTTCACCTGCTTGACGCTTTCGGTATTGATACCGGAGATGAGAATGGCCATGCCGACGTTTACTTAAGTGAGAATGATCGGGATATCGCCGATCGGTTTGTTGCCAGTGTCAACGATGGTCGGTCGCAGGGACCGCTGCTGGGATTTAATGTCTCGGCTGGTACGGCGACTCGTCGCTGGGCCCAACAGAAGCAGGCGAAGTTGATTGAGAAAATCCTCGCCCACGATTCATCGGCGCGTTTTGTAATCATCTGCACACCCGCCGACCGCGATCAGGGACGGAAGCTGTGTGATAGGATTCCCGATAAGTTGCATCTTGTGCCGGACCATTTGTCTATCACCGCAGTATCGGCAATACTCAAGCGGCTTGACCTGCTGATCAGTCCCGATACATCGCTGGTGCATATTGCCCGGTCATTTCGTGTGCCGGTCGTCTCGATGTATCCCGGGGTGCGGAAAAATCTCGTCTTGTGGCGACCTTTTGGGCAGGACGACGGGTTTGTGGTTGCCAAACATCCCAACAACATATTTGATATCACGGTAGAACAGGTGTTTGATGCCTATCGTCAATTGATGGCATCGCAGAAGAAGGTGGAGAACTGATGGCTCTCTCGGTCGTGGTTATAACGAAGAACGAAGAGGCGAATATCGAGCGCTGTCTCAGCTCGGTCGAATGGGCCGATGAGCTGGTTATTATCGACAGTCAATCTACCGACAAGACCGTTGAGATTGCCACTCGCTTTGGAGCACGGATATTCAGCCCGGTTTGGCGAGGATACGGACCGGCCAAGCAGGAGGGCGTTGATCGTGCGACGCACGAGTGGATATTGTCAATCGATGCTGATGAAGTCGTTGAGCCAACATTGGCTAAAGAGATACAAGACGTTGTAGCCAGCGAGACTGATCGGGCGGGTTACTACATGCCCCGAAAAACTGAATTCCTCGGCAGATGGATTCTTCATTGTGGTTGGTATCCTGATCGTCTGGTGAGGTTGTTTCGGAAATCGAAAGGCCGACTCAGCGATGCGGTTGTGCATGAAGAAGTTGTTGTTGATGGTCCGGTGGGATACTTAAGCGGGCATCTGTTGCACTACAGCTATCCCGATCTGGAGCATTACCTGAGGAAATTCAATACGTACACGACCCTAGGTGCTGAGGAGGCGTTTAGGGCCGGTAGAAAAGCAGGGTGGACCGATCTGGTTGTTCGGCCACCGGTGGCATTTATAAAACACTATATCTCAAGACAAGGCTTTCGGGACGGTGTGCAGGGATTCATAGTCTCCGTACTTTCGGCGACCGCCGTTCTGGTGAAATATGCCAAACTCTGGAACAAGGAGAAACAGGTTTTGGAGGATGACAACAATGGGTAAACAGCTTGACTTAAAAGCTGGTGACAGAATATTGATAAGTCGGACTGATCGACTGGGCGACCTGATTTTGGCGTTGCCTTTGGTAGAAACGATCAAGATGCGTTACCCGGACTGCCAGGTCGATGTGCTGGCGTCGTTATACGCATCGCCGATTCTGGAGAATAATGACCGGATTGACAATATTGTTCGTGTTCTCAACGCGCAATTGGTCAGCAATAAACGGTATCGCAAAGAAGTGCTCAACGGCATCGCTCAACAGGAGTACAAAGTTGTTGTTGTTCTGTATCCGGACCGGCAGATATCTCGACTGTTCTATAAGGCGGGTATTCCCAACCGCGTCGGTACGGCAGGCAGGTTTCATTCAGTCTTTTTCAATCATCATGTTTTTCATAGCCGCCGATCCAATAAGAAGCATGAGTCGGAGTATAACCTCGACTTCCTGGAATTCTTCCGCGATGGCGACACGGTGAAAACGCCTACCGTCTATCCAACCGAGAAAGAAAAACGTAATGCTCGCCGCATTCTCGGTGATCTGAAGGTCGGCGAGCGCTTTGTTGTTCTGCATCCCGGTTCGGGCGGATCAGCCGAACCCTGGCCGCTGGAGCATTTTATTACACTATATGAAGGCTTGGCTAAACAAGGCTACGAGGTAGTCATCACCGGTTCTGAGGACGAAGGTCGAGACATCGCGGCTGCCTCCGAGCGTCAGAATATCGCGGTAAAGACGATCACCGGCGAAACCGATCTTCGTACCTTAGTGGCAATTCTCTCGCTGGCCAGTGTTGTGGTGGCAAATTCAACCGGTCCGCTTCATCTGGCCGCTGCGGTCGGAACTGGTGTTGTTGGGTTGTATCCGGGAAAGCAGGTTATGTCTCCGGTCCGATGGGGCCCGATGGGAGGCGATGATCGTATCATTTTACCGACGGTGGTAGGCTGCACCTGTCCGCAGGGGGAATGTCGTTGCATGGAGACAATTGCGGTTGATCGCGTAATGGAGGAGGTCGTGTCACTGTTTGACAGTGTTTCAAGTAGCGATTAGGGCCAATGAATCTTGCTGAGTTTATCATACGGATTGAGTCGTTCAATGCGAACGTCAACATCCCCCTGATTCGGAAAGCGTATGAGTTCTCCGATAACGCTCATCAGGGACAGAAGCGTCAGTCGGGTGAGCCGTATGTTGAACATTGTCTGGAAGTGGCGTTCATTCTTGCCGAGCAGCACCTCGACTCTGCTACCATTGCAGCGGGACTGGTGCATGACATTGTTGAAGATACCGAGGTCGGGCTTGAGGAACTGAGACGCGACTTTGGTGATGAAGTAGCCGAGTTGGTCGATGGAGTGACCAAGATCGGTATGGTTCATTTTTCGTCGCGTGAAGAACAGCAGGTCGAGTATTTTCGCAAGATGCTTTTGTCAATGGCGCGAGACATCCGTGTCATTCTTATCAAGTTGGCCGACCGTCTTCATAATATGCGAACGCTTGAGCATCTGCCACCGGAGCGACGGAAAAGGATCGCACAGGAAACGCGCGATGTTTATTGTCCGCTTGCTCACCGTTTTGGAATGGCCCGGACTAAGGTCGAGTTGGAAGACCTCTCGCTGAAATATCTCGAGCCGGAAGTCTTTTTTGATATTGCTGAACGGATCAAAGAGCGCAAGGATGAGCGCGAGGCATACATTGATGAAGTCGTGGGGCCAATCAAGGAAGCTCTGGCGGAGGATGGTATCGCTGCTACAGTGTATGGTCGGGCCAAGCATCTTGACTCGATACATCGCAAGATACAGATGCGCGGCGTTCCGTTTGAGCAGATTTATGACCTCTTTGCGATTCGTGTAATCGTCAACACGGAGCGCGAGTGTTATCACGCTCTCGGGATTCTACATGCCATGTGGAAACCGGTGGCCGATCGTTTTCATGATTACATGGCCAACCCAAAACCGAACGGTTATCGATCGTTGCACACAACTGTCTTTGGTCCGCAAACTCGTTCAGTAGAGATTCAGATTCGGACTCATCAGATGCACCATGTTGCCGAAAACGGTATCGCTGCCCACTGGCTTTACAAAGAGGGACGTCAGCAGATGAGTCGTTCGGATCGGCAGATGGTCTGGTTGCGGGATGTTCTGGAATGGCAACGCGACATGACAAACCCTTCCGAATTTCTTGAGTACCTTCGGATCGACCTTTTCTCCGAGGACATTTTTGTATTCACGCCCGAGGGGAAACTCATTCATCTTCCCAAAGGAGCGGGGCCGCTGGATTTCGCCTTTCAAATTCATACCGAAGTTGGGATTCATTGTGCCGGCGCCAAGATCAATACTCGGCTGCAACCTCTCTCTACGAAATTGAAGTCCGGCGATACTGTGGAGATTATCACCAACGCCAATCGAACACCATCCCACGACTGGCTGAAATTGACTACGACATCAAGTGCCCGCTCCAAAATACGACGCTGGCTGAAGAAGGCCGGATTTGAAAGCTCGGTACGGTTGGGGCGGGAGATTCTTGCGCGCAAGCTTCGGTCCGAACATGTAAAGATGCCTCCGGACGACGAACTCCAGGGCGTTGCCGAGCAGCTCAATAGAAAATCGGTGGAGGACCTGCTGGCGGCTATCGGCAACGGTTCGACAACGGCACGCGCTGCGCTTAACCTGATCGCTCCGGAACCCGAGAAGGAAGAAACCGGGTTTGTCAGTCGGGTAATCGAGAGAATCCGTGGCGACAAGGGGATCAAAGTTCACGGGATGGATAACATGATGTTCCGGTTTGGGGGATGTTGCCAGCCGGTGCCGGGAGAAGATATTATCGGCTTCATTACGCGGGGGCGCGGGGTGACTATTCACAGCGCAGAGTGTCCCATCGCTATTGACCTGCAGATGCAGAACCCGGAGAGGCGGATCGATGTTAGCTGGGATACGGCCAGAGGACAGTCGTTTATCGTTCAACTTGATATGGTCGTAGAAGACCGCAAGAATATTCTGCGGGATATCACCGAAGTGATCTCCGATTCAGACACCAATCTTCGCGCGGCTGAGATGCGCGCTCAGGATTCAACAGCGCTGGGTAAGTTTGTGGTTGAAGTTTCCAGCCTGTCGCACCTAAACCGTATCATTGATAAAGTACGGAAGGTGAAAGGTGTTCTCTCCGTTGTTCGCGCTCGCGGTGTCGATAGTCGCTCTGAGCAATAACAGGTCACGAAACTTCTCTGCAACATCTATTCAAAGATGACCTGCAAGTTGACTTGCTCACCATTGCGATCTACAAGTACAGCACAGGTGTCGCCCTTACGGAATTTGCCCAGAGCGTCCATGTAGTCGTAAATGTCGCCGATTTCGTATTTACCCATCTTCACAACCACGTCGCCATCCAACATACCAGCTTTGTCGCCCGGTCGATCAGGTATGACACCATCGGCACGAAGGCCGACTCCCTCGTAGACGTAATCGGGCATGATTCCAAAAGTCACCGAGTAACGTCCACGACGACGCGAACTCTTTTCGTCTTTGGTCCTCTGGAAGGCCAGTTCGCCGGTAAAGGAGTCGAAGTAATCAATCGCATCGGTCACAACATGGGAAACCTGCACAATACCGTTAAAGTCAATCTTGTCGATATCATCGGATGGCTTGTGGTAATCCTCGTGGGCTCCGGTAAAGAAGAACATCACGGGTATCTTGCGATTGTAAAAGGCGGTGTGATCCGACGGTCCGATACCACCTTCGATGACGGTCAACTTGATGTCGTCATAGCTGAGTGAGTCAAAGTAGTTCTTAAATGCCGCACAGGTGCCAACACCGAAAACGACCAGACCGTTGTCCTGTTCCCGCATCCGACCGATCATATCCAGATTAATCATCATGCGAACTTTCGACGAGTCAATAGTCATATGACTGGCGAAGTGTTTTGAACCAATCAGACCTTCCTCTTCACCGGAAAAAGCGATAAACAGGACCGAATAGTTCAATTGCTCGCTGCGTGATGCATAGTGCCGGGCTAGTTCGAGTATGGCGGCCGTACCTGAGCCGTTGTCATCGGCCCCGTTGTGAATCATTGGCTCTTTACCGGTGTAATGCGAAGCAGAGCTGCCCCAACCAAGATGGTCATAGTGGGCGCCGATAATGATCGTGCTGTTAGTGTTACCCGGTATGTAACCAACAACGTTGTAGGCTGTATCGCGGGTCTTGACAAGTTCGGTTTCCCCAGTAGCTGATGTGATCAGCGGTTTGTTAAGATCAAGCCCCAATTTCTGGAGACCCTTGCGTCGCAGGAGAACAATTGGAATGTCCTTCGGGTTGATACGTGCCGGTCCTACAGCCATGAGAGTGTCATTTTCGTTCTCCGGTGTGATAAAGAAGATACCGGCGGCGCCCAGTTTTATAGCAGTGTTGATCTTGTTTGTGAGTGATTCGTATTTCTCGAAATCAATGTGGGGGTTATCCTCCGAGCTTGGCGCAAAGCGCTTAACCAGAACAGCTTTCCCTTCGATATCTTTGTTCTCGTAATCATCATACGCACCATCGTCCTCCTCCATCTTGATACCGTAATCGACCCAGACAACTTCGGAGAAGTCAAACGATGTTGATGCCGACTGCAGCATCGGGAGGAACTCTTCTTCGATCTCCAGTTCAACTCCATTGACAGTCAACCGATTCTTTGCGCCCAGATCGATTCGTTTTATGAAGTTGCACGATTGCAGGTAAGTGCTGTCATCACCTTTCGGCTCGAGTTCAATACTCTGGAAGATGCCCTTGATGTACTGGGCAGCTTTCCATTCTCCAATTTCACCAACCTGCCGACCTTCCAACGAATCATGGGCGAGAACTGCTATGTGCTTTTCAACGGAATCGGGTGTGATCTTGTAGATTGTTTCTGAGGCAAAAGTGGCTCCGGTAAGAATGGTAAGAGTCACCGCAATTGTGAAGAGCTGTCTTCGCATAAAAAAATCCTTTCAAGATATTGAGATAATAAACGCGATGAATATAGACAATTGTCACGCTGGTGTCACCGGCGAAATTGGATATGGCCAAATACCGTTTGCGCCTGTACAAATTTGGTCTATATTGGTGTCAATACCAAGCTGAAAGGGATATTTTCGACATGAAATCAATCGCTTGTTCTTCGTGCTCGGCACAGATAGATGCCAGGGTCAAGTTTTGTCCAGAGTGTGGCGCACCGCTGAGAGGGAAAAGTCCGGCTTCAAAAAAACTGTCTGCCAAGGAGCAGCAAAAAGCCGCTCGCAACCACCTGCTCATTGTCGTGGCGGCGTTGGCGGTGGTGATCGTGGCGTTTTTTGTGTACCAGTCGATGCAGCCGGATCCTCCATCACAGGTGACGATCGATTCTCCCCATAATGGAGCCGACATGGGCGGTATGGGTGCTTCCATGCCTGACCTGCCGACCGACTATGCTGGTCTGGTCAACACAGGCAACCACAGTATGGATGACCGCAATTTCGCATTGGCTGCCGAGTGTTATCGCCGGGCGCTGGTAATTGATGGTTCTTCTCCCGATGTTCGCACCGACTTTGCTGCTTGTCTGCATGGAATGGGGCTGGCCAATCGGGCGGCGGAGGAATTCAAGAACGTCCTTGCCAACCACCCCGAGCACAAGGTCGCCAATTTCAACCTTGGAATTGTGTACTTTACGACCAACCAGTTCGATTCTTCCAAGGCATATTTCCAGCAGTATTTGAAAAATAAGCCTTCGGGAGGTCAGGCAGATGCGGCTCGGGATTATATCAAACAACTTGAAGAAGCGGTGGCGCGCCCGTAGGTAGTCATGCTTCCGTTTGTAGAAAACTGGGCCGGAGCAACTTGGGATATGCTGGTTGATTCGGCCTTCCTTTTGATAGTTGGGCTTACGCTGGCCGGGCTGTTGCATGTATTCCTCAATGAAAAAAACATCGGTCGGCTCCTTGGACACGGGCGCAAATCTGATGTCATCCGTGCCGCTCTTCTTGGCGTCCCGCTGCCACTTTGTTCCTGTTCGGTCTTGCCAGTGGCAAAAGAGCTACATCGTTCCGGAGTAAGTCGTGGCGCGACAGTATCGTTTTTGATCTCGACCCCAGAGTCGGGAGTAGATTCGATCATGTTGACCTACTCGTTGACTGATCCCATTCTGACAGTCGCACGCCCCCTGACCGCGTTCCTGTCGGCCACAGTTGCCGGATTCTGGGAGAAGGCCAGCGGTCAGCCCGAGTTGCCCGTCATTGCGGAGCCGGTTGAGGCTATGGGATGTTGTTGCAGTTCCTCCCCGGCAGAACCTCCTGCGCAATCACTGATCGCTCGTCTTGGTGGCGGGATCAAATATGCCTTTACCGACTTGCTGTCCGATCTGGCCTCGTATCTATTATTTGGCTATCTTGTCGCTGGTCTTGTGGCAGTCGTCCTTGGAACGGATATGTTGGTGCTGCCGGAGAGTCTCATGGCCGGATGGGGTGGTTACCTCGGGGCGATTATTATCGGTGTGCCGTTGTACATCTGTGCGACCTCGTCAACACCGCTGGCGGCAGCCCTGTTGGCTATCGGTTTTTCACCGGGAGCGGTTCTTGTTTTTCTAATGGTTGGCCCGGCTACAAACTTGGCTTCTCTGACGGTTGTGGCGCAGATGCTGAAAGGTTGGTCGATGGTGCGGTACCTGACGTCGATCGTTGTTGTTGCCATCGTATGTGGGATTGCCGCCGATTACATTTATTCCTGGTTCGATCTCTCCAATATGTACCGAGTTGCGACGATGGAACATGGCGATGCATTTTACAACTCTGCGGCGGCGACTTTTCTGCTGCTGCTGATAGTTCTGTATTCACTCAAGAGAATTCTGTGGCGGCGGGTGTAGATTTATCTTGAATCTGAGAGGGGCCGCGACTTTCTTTTATCTATGTCGTTGCGTGATGCCATCCTGCGAATTGAACTGGTCCGTGGCCTCGTTGACTTTGTGTTTCCGCCACTGTGTCTCGGCTGCTCGACCTATACTGACAATAAGTCGATAGTATGCGATAGCTGCCTCAAGAGCATAGACCGTTTCTCATTCCCGATTTGTTTATGCTGTTTCAAGATGCTGCCGTCGGGCGCGTTGTGTTCGGAGTGCCGTGAGCAATCTCTGACGCTCTTTGCTCTGGGCAACTACACTGCTCCTCTGCGGGACCTAATCATCCAGTTCAAGTTCAAGGGTATCAGGTCGATTGCAACGATGTTTGCCGAAGAGTTGGTCGTCCAGTTTGGCAGCCGTATTGCCGAGTTTGATGCAGCCTTGCTGGTGCCGGTCCCTCTGCATCCCGAACGCGAGCATTCCCGTGGTTACAACCAGGCGCAAGTGTTGGCACAGCGTCTGGCGCCGCTTCTCGATATTGATGTAGCCGACGATATCTTGTTGCGGTTGGTCAAAGGTCGCCCTCAGGCTGATCAGAAGTTTGAGAAGAGGGCGGAGAATATCAAGGGTGTCTTCAACGTACCGCGACCTGCAAAGACGGCTGAACGGGTCATCCTTGTTGACGATGTGGTGACCACCGGCTCGACAATGATGGAGGCCCGCAGAGTTCTCGATGGTGCGGGTTATCGAACGGTGGCGGCAATCTCAGTCGCTCATGGATTGTAAACTATGAACGGACCGCTTGATCTCCATATCGAAGACTATCTACAGTACCTCAAACTGGAGCGAGGGCTCTCGGTCAATTCGCTGTCATCGTACCGTCGCGATCTGAACGAATTTGCAAAGAGTTTGGGGAAGATTGATCTGAAGCGGATCGAGCCGAAAGAGGCAGGCCGCTATCTTGAGCATCTTCAGAATCTCGGAAGAAAACCGAGCACCATAGCTCGCAAGATTTCCAGCCTCAAACAGTTCTTTCAATATCTCAACGGGAAGACGGTTGTTACGACCAATCCGTTCGGGACACTTCGGGCGCCCAGAATATCGCGCTATCATCCTCACTATCTGTCGCCGGGGGAAGTGGCGGCTATCATTGACGCCGTTGAGATCGACACGCAACTGGGGCGGAGGGATCGGGCGATTCTGGAACTTCTATATGGTTGCGGTCTGCGGATTTCAGAATTGATCGGCCTGACACTATCGTCGATTGAGTTTGAAGCTGGATTTGTGCGTGTTACCGGCAAAGGCGAGAAACAGCGCCTGGTGCCGCTGGGAGGGTTTGCCCGGCGCGCTCTGGATGACTATCTGGCCAAAAAACCGGATCCTGTGTCAGGCACTACCGGAGACTTCCTTTTCTGCGGGCGAACCGGCGGTCGATTCTCACGAACCGGATTATGGAAAATAGTCAAAAAGCGGGTCGGGCAGGCCGGAATCAGCAAACCGGTGACACCCCACACTTTTAGGCATTCTTTTGCCACCCATATGCTTGAAGGGGGAGCCGATTTGCGCGTGGTGCAAGAAATGCTCGGTCATGCCGATATATCTACAACGCAGATATATACGACTATTGATCGGGATTACATTGTTGCAGAGCACAAAAAATACCATCGTCGAGAACTGGCAGGGCCCGGTAAGTCTGGCTGAGCCCGCTCGCTCCACCTATCATTTTGCTGTCAAGCAGAGTGGCGTCAATCTTGATTTTCATCTGAGTCAGTTCTTCCGGGATCGCCCGGCATCATTCCACCTTTTTGATACTTTTGACCAGTTGCTTACAATC
>DAOWIM010000324.1 GCA_030640905.1 bacterium | reverse complement strand
ACTGGCGCTTCCTTGTAGACGAGCTCCGGCATCTCATCCAGAGCTACAAACTCGTTAATTCCGGGGAACTGATCGCCGTTGGCAGTAGTCGGCTGCTCGGTATTAGCCAGCACACCCACTGTCAAAAACAACGCGGCGATCATTACCGCTCCAACGAAAGGAAATCTTTTAATTCCATGCAAAATGCGACCGTCCTTTTTCTCTTCCGCCCGCATTGCTATTCTCATCAAGACCATAGCTCATGCCCCTTCATTTTCAATCCATTCAGTCCAAGCGGAGTCAATGTTTCCTCCGCCACATGCGAGCAGTGATCTTTACCGGTCGAGGCCACAGGAAATAAGTCCCACACCCTATCAACCCGAAAACGATCAAAACTGTCATCATCTGTAATCCGCTCCTTTACTCGCTTACCTGCGATACTCTATCTGTTATAGACGCAGAACCATCAAAAAGGTTCGCTTTAAATACGCATAGGGGCGGTAAAAATTCAATCCGCGCAATATTTAATTGTGAGAGACACAAAAAAAGCGCCGACAGTCACGCTGTCGGCGCTTTACCAATACTATTGCCTCCAGAGACGTCGGGCCGCTACTCTATGACAAACTCAACTTTATACGATACCCAACAGGTAACAGGTCTCCCGCTCTGAATAGCCGGGCTGAATATATTATCGTATGCCGCTCGCACCGCAGCCTCATCCAACGCTACCGTCCCCGAGGATTTCTCAGTAACAGCGCGGCCAACTGTCCCGTCGTTCAGAACCAACACGCTGAGCAACACAACGCCCTCAATTCCTGCTTGTTTCGCCAGCCTCGGATATATCGGCTGCTTTAGTTCAATCACCAGAGGCAGTTTCTCCACGATTCTGAATTCGCCACGCGCGGGGATGTAATCGTAGTCGGGAACACCGTCGGAAGTACCACCCCAAACCTGCGGACCACCATCGGTATTACCCCCTATCGGATCCGACGAAACGTATTCGATCTCAACGAGTTGATCGACCGGAGCCAATTCATCCGGCACTGGCACGAATGTCCCGGCATCAGATCTGACATTGGAGGGGGGCCTGATGCCGACCTGTGGTTGGGCCGGAACAGGCCTTATCCGACCTCTGATCGGAATTGGCGGCAGAGGACGAAGTAGTCTCTCCTTGTCAACGGGTGGTCTCGCCGGCACATCTCCGGGAACCCAGAATGTAGCTACGATTGTAAATACTGCCAGGATTACTACCAGGTTGGCAAACATCATGTTTCGCTGGTAGGTCGCCTTGAGCTCGAATGCTCCATAAGGCACCTGTAATGTTCTAATAACGGTTGACACAGAGCACACCTCCTCCGGTTAGACCGACCGATCTGCCCGTAGCCGGTCTTGATTTTGGTTTGACTCGGCGTAGTTCCCAATGGCACTTGTGTCACCCAGACTCCGACTGCCCCTGCAGCAGAGACTCTCTTCATTATATTGACGCGGCGCCCCCAGCCGGTGTTGCAAACTGACACAAAAAAACGCCGACAGTCATACTGTCGGCGTCGAACTTATCTAAACGTATTGTGCCGTGACCTACTTGGGGAGCTCAAATACCATCTTGTAGCAAACCCAGCATGCTACCGGCCGGCCATTCTGAATGGCCGGTTTGAATCTATTCTTATATGCAGCCTTCACCGCAGCTTCGTCCAACGCAGCTGTTCCGGAAGACTTGCCCACAACTGCGTCCTTCACGGACCCATCCCTGAGAACCAGCGCCTCGATCACAACAACACCCTCAAGCCCCGCCTGCCTGGCCAACCTCGGGTATTCCGGTTTCTCCTGACGAATCATCTCGGGATAAATCTCAACCGCCTTAAAAACACCACGGGTCGGAAGCAAATCGTCATCAGCAATATCAACGACAATGTTATCATCGCTGGTAAGGTCGTCCATGTCCGGAGCCACAATCTGCGCCAGATCTTCGCGCGAGGCGATCACAACGTCCTCATCAAGAACTTCATCATCGGCCACCGGTGTCGGAATACCAACCTTCGGCATAGCCGCCTGGGGAACATCAACCTGAATCTGCGGCGGTTTCTTGGCAATCGTAGGCGGGGGACCAAGGTCAGCGACAGTCTGAATCAGAATCGGGGCACCGGCCAGCACTTCTTCTTCACTGAGGGCTTTGATAACCCAGCTAACCGCCAGAATGAACAGTACCATAGCTACCGCGGAACTGGTTGCCATCAGGAAATTGCGCTGATACTTGGCCTTCAGCTCATACGATCCATAGGGAGAATACAGGGCACTATTGGAATGACTCATCGGAGTTCACCCCTTTCCTGAGCTTGGACGATGGCAGCGCCCATGATCTTATCGTCGCGCTCTTCCCAGTCGCCAATAGCGTACCGGTAGGAGAATTTCTCATCCCTGGTCAGCTCATCGACCTTCTTGCCCAATCCATCAGCGGTGAACTTGTTCCACGAACGTTCTATTACGTCAATCTCATCGAGGATATTAACCATGTCGGCATAATTGGCTTTACGATGAATCAAGACTAACGTATTGAGTTTGTCGTTGGCCCGGTTCTGCTCAACCAGCAGGCCGCGCAGCGTATCGGCATTAAACCGGTAGAGAACGGTATCAGGCGTGTCAGGTGCGGTTGGTAGAAGCATAGGCAGATTGTCAGGCGACGGTGTTTTCATGTTCCACCAGAAGCGGCTCTCGCCATCGACCCGAATCGAAAGCAGGTTCGATTCTTTCACTTCAAGATTCTTAACTACATCATCCGCAGGCGGGAGGTTAATCTCCATCGCCTGAGGCATCGAGAATACAGTAGACACCATATAGAAAATCAGAAGCAGGAAGGCGATATCAACCATCGGTGTCATGTCGATCCGAATGGAGATACGGCGTTTTGGCCGTCGTAAACCTTTCTGTCCGCCTTTTGGTGCTCGTTCTGCTACATCACCTGCCATTTACTTTGTCACACTCCTCTCAACAGCATCTTCTATACTTAATATGCACCGGCCTGGGGATTTCTTCCAGCCAACAGCATATCGTTATCTTTATTCTTGCGCGCCGCTATGCCGCCTCGTCGGTCTCAGGATCGGTGATAATCAAAAACCGCTCCAGGTGATTTTCCTGCATAGATTTCATCACATCCTGCATGATCCCAAAACTGGCGTCTCGGTCAGCCTTGATCACAATCAGGGCTTTTCTATTCTTGGCACGGGCCCTGT
>DAOWIM010000300.1 GCA_030640905.1 bacterium | reverse complement strand
ATGTTTGAGCACCGGCCAGGTTGTTAAGAGTTCCCCGCCCATGTTGGTCATGAGGAAATCGTCCGGCTGTGCGAGGATGACATCAGCGCCCGCCTTTTCGGCGGCGTTCCTTATTCCGGAACGGAGGAAACAACGACGGGCCTCATTGCAGGTAACATCGGTGACGATAACTCTTGCGGCCCCCGCCTCAAGGCAGAGTCGTGCCATCTCGCCGACCAGCAGTGGGTTGGTGGTGGCCGCCTGCTGAGGCGTGCGGTCCCAGCCAACGTTTGGCTTGATTGTTACTCGTTCGCCCGGCTGGATGAATCGTTTTATTCCACCTATGGCATCAAGGGCCGAGTTGAGTGCGACGATTGGATCGGTATTGTTGGCAAGTACGACCGGCGGCAGAGAATTGTCCGGGGGGACCTCAAAATCGACTCGCTTAACAATCGGAGCGTTGGCGGTGGCTGTCTCCCGGTTATGGAAAATCAACCCGGTGCCGCCTGTCACAGCGGCCAGGGCGACCGCCTGTCCGGTTTTTTTTAGAAACTCACGTCGTTTCATCGTATTTACTCAATGGCAAGGGACCGGTTCAATATAAACAGTATCGGTCGATGCGACAAGCGACGATAGGTCCGGCGAAAATGACGCTACCTGAAAATTAGTCTGCCGTATGAGTTCGGGTCGGCATCTATCGGTACCTGCCAGTCACCGGCGGTGTCAAGTCGTTTCTGTTTGCGTCGGAAATTGAGCCGCCAATCGCGTCCCGTTTCGGCGGTAACACCAAACTGTTCCAGACCGATCCTGGCCTCAATCGACCAATGATCATCACCGCGTGATGTCTTGACATCGTAAACACCGCTCCAGTCATAGTCATAATCGGGGTAGCCCTGCTCGGGGTTCATCGTAATCGACAAATCAAAAGCCGTTCCCAGCGGATTGAAATATATCTGGTAAGCAACGGCGGTGTCGGGATCGGGCTGCAAAAAATAGCCGACACAATCTTCGCCATAGATGGCGCCATCATGTTCGGTCACGGTAGCCCGGATAGAATCAACTTTTGTCTCCTCGCAATAGGCGGCCAGATAGAGATTGTCGGCGTCGAAAGCAAAATAGAATCTGACCGGGTCGATAGTCATGTCACCCCCATCGGGACTGAAAAAACGTGTTGCCGGGTCCTGCCAGATTTCTTCGGAGATAACACCATCAATAATCGGAGCCGACGTTGCCCGGTAGCACGATGTCTCGCGCGTGACCCTGAGTTGGCCGGTAGCGGTCACATTTTTACCTTCGGCGTAGGTGAAATTGATCGATGCTTGCGGGGTTGGATAGACCGGTCCCACAGAGGCGACGTTGAAATCGAAAGTGGCTGTATCACCCGGACCAACCGCGACCGGTATGCTTGATGGTTGGACCGACCAGTTATCCGGTATGTTCCAGCGGAGGGTGTCCTCGATCGGGAAGTCGGTGAGCCGGTTGTCAACCCGTATGGTGACAACGGCGTCACTGACAGTCAGATCGGGTTGGACCAGCGCGGCGTTCACCGCCGAAACACCCCGGAATTGCACCGGCCGGTAGATTTTTCGTTCGGCGACAGTGATTTCATCCCATGGCAGCACACTACCCATTTTGATTGGCGCAATGTGGACACCGGCCTGATTAACTGTTACCCAGGCGAAGTGATACATCAGACCGGTTGGCGATAGCTGGGTGGCTCCGCCCGAAGAACCGATCGTCGTATATGTGATACCATCGTATTCAGCGCTGAAGTATTCGTGGTAGTGGCCGGTGAAGACAGCATCGACACCATGCTTGACAAACAATGTGTGCAGGGTATCAGGTTTGCCCTCGGCAACCGAGTTCCACCAGAACGGCCTGTGAATAAACACAAACGTATTAGCGGCTGTCTGGTTTTGTTGCAGGTCGTTATTGACCCATTCCAGTTGCTCCGCCGGAAGTTCCTCACTGGCCTCCCACCGACCGTTATCAAGAATGACAAAATGAATGCCACCATAATCGAAGGAATAGTATGGTTTACCGATCCATTTTCGGTAAACTTCCTCCATCACATCGTTGAAGATATCATGATTGCCGGGCGTGTAGTAGATCGGCGCCGAAAGCGGCTTAACCAGTTCCATGTAGTCAATCCATTCCGAGTTCAGGATGGCCGTATCCTCGGTGTAACCCTCGATCATATCACCGACCGTCAGGATGATATCCGGCTGCAGCCGTTCGATCTCGGTGACGATTTGTGCGTAGATGTCTTCCTGGCCACCTCCGGTCAGATCACCGATAATTGCAAAACGAACGGTCTGGCCGCCGGCCTGTGATACCGAAATGCTTACCAATAGCAATGCGAGGGCGCTGATTGTGAGTTTAAGGATAGTTTTTTTCAACATGATAGTACCTCCGATTGGTGTGGTTGTGTTTGCGATAATGATCCGAGTATTCCGGACTATCTATCTCTAAAGTTATGTTAAGCTGTAGCGACAATCAAGCGATCTGTTGGGGGGACTGTTGCGCCCTAATTCGACTGAATATTTGTTGTCTCCATCTCGTATTGAGAGTAGGATTACCAGTCAAGAGCGCGCTAACGCAAAGGAGTACCAGTATGCAACATTTGAATTATCAATGTCCGAAATGTCGGTGGAACCAGTACGAAATTGGCGAAATCAGAGCCGCCGGTGGGTTCTGGAGCAAGATATTCGATGTTCAGGGGCAGAAGTTTACCGCCGTGATCTGCCGTCAGTGTCGCTATACCGAGTTCTTCAAAGCCGATAGCTCGGCCCTGGGCAATGTTTTCGACTTCTTTACCAATTAGGTGGCCTGCCGGCAGCAAGCCACTCTATATATAGCACACCAGTGGCAGGCGATGTTCTCTTATGCGTTACATCAACAGTGGCATGCTACTAACAGGTTGTTGAAAAAGCGTTCTTGCTATGAGTTTACTGTAACGTGCGGTTGAGGACGGGCGACGTAAAGCCGCCCTCTACGCGGGATGACAGCCCCTCATCGCGTAGCGGCGGGCCTTGTGTCCGCCGTCATAGCGCCACTATAAGGAGTTTTTCAACAACCTGCTAATGGGTGGTATACCGCGCGCCGGCTAGTGGTCCTTCTTCCGCCAGGCAATCACCGATGATGGCAACGTATGGGCCAGATAGAGTAGGCTGGCGAATATCAGTATCAACAACGAATCCCACTGCGGCGTTGAAAGCGCGATAGCCAGAAGCACCAACAGGCTGACCACCGTAAATATGCCATAGGCATACCGAAGCGCTTCATGCGTCACCTGCAATTCGCGTTCATCGAGCTTATCAATTTTGCTGTGTACCAGTTTCCAGAGTTTTGTTCTGACATGCAGGCTGAAAAAAGTAATCAGCGCTACAAGTATCGCTGTTACAACTGAGGCCGCAATCGGGACATTCCACCCGACACTATCGGACAAGTAGAAGCAGACAAGGAAGAGCAGGATGGCGCCGTAGTTGATCACCACCGCCAGCCGCCGACTTGTCCTGGACATTTGCTTTTCCATCTTATTCACCTCTTTCGATTCGACGTTCCATCAACTCCACGCTCAACGGTTTCATCGGTGCAGTTGAAAAGATCATCTCAATGGGCAGCCCAAAAACTTCGCCGATCCTGAAAGCCAGATCAAGACTCGGATTGTACTCTTCTCTTTCGAGATAACCGACAGTCTGGAAATTGACTCCGATCTTTCCGGCAAGTTCCTTTCGGGAGAGGCCGCGCTCTTCCCGCAGGACTGCAATTCGATTATATAGCTTCCGACCTTTCACATTCCTCTCTTTCGGTAATCTATACGGCTAATATAGTAAATAGTTGTAAATACACAACAATTATTTGTAAAAATATGGCAATTTTTCTTACTGGTGGGCTTAACGCATTGTGAGACAACTTTATATCGGTCGGGAAGAATCAGGGGGCACACCGCCTGTCATAGCTCGAAAAGTCGATATTAGACCAATCCTGCCGATAATCAACCTGATGGCTCAGGTGTCGCCGCAAGGGCGAAAAATCGAGGAGGTCACCTGAGCGGCAGGAAGGAAATCAGGAGAATTGTTAGCGTATGGTGAAGATACCCGATAATTTGCCGCAGGTTTTTGGTGGTGTTGACGAAACCGCCAGTTCCAAACCATCAATGGGCGACTTTGGGATGATCATCCCGGCGGGCAAGAAGCCACCGGCCCCGGCCGATCCCGGATTTGATCAGCCAACCGAAGATTCACATTTCCGTCGTCCGATTGACACCGACGCGCGGAAACTTCAGCAACAACTGGGAGCATCAAGGGCGGAGGACCCCAACTACATCATGGCGATCCTCGGCGGTGCCGCCGCGGCTTTGTTGGGTGCGACTGTCTGGGCGACATTTGCCTATGTGACCGGCATCCAGATTGGATTCATGGCAATTGGTGTCGGTATTCTCGTCGGGCACGCTGTTCGAATCTTCGGGCACGGTTCCGATGCCTCGTTTGGTCTCATCGGTGCCACGCTCGCTGCGGTCGGATGTTTGACTGGCGACATCTTTATGGTCTGCCAGTTCATTGCCGAACAGCAGGGGATGGGGACGCTTGAAGTCTTGTCGCGGATCAACCTCAACTATGCGATCAAATCCCTCGCCGAGTACTATTCGTTCATTGACATTATTTTCTACAGCCTCGCTCTATTCTATGGTTTCAAGTACGCTTTCGATAGCGACGCATAGACCGGACAATTGATAGACAAAGATCATCACGGCAGGAGCACACCGCTCCTGCTTTTTTTATTGGGGTGGGTACCGATCACTATGCTTCCAACAGAACCTCGAAAAGGCTTGCATCAATGAAGCGATTCAGTTCATTATTGAAAAACCGGTGTATTGGAGATTATCTGCATGGACCCATTGATAGAAGAATTGAAAGGTTGCGATGGTGGCCGGATACTTGACGTTGCCTGTGGACATGGTGACTTCTTGAAACTACTCACCAAATCATTTGAAGAATTTACCGAAGCTGTCGGCATTGATACATCGAGCGAGAGAATCGAACAGGCAAAGGAGACGTGCCCCGAAGCAATTCGTTTTCAGGTCATGGATGCTTCGGCAATGGAGTACCCTGACAATCACTTCGACACGGTAGCCATTCGACACTCCCTTCATCATTTACCAAATGTTGGGTTGGTGCTGGACGAGATGAAACGGGTGCTGAAGCCGGGCGGCCGGTTTATTGTCTGTGAGGTCACTCAGGCGCCGGAAACTGAAAGGGAAAATTCCCATCGGCACGCCCACCATTGGTGGGCCAGGGTGTCCAGATCAAAAGGCGAAACGCACAACGAGACGTTTACGGCCGACGAAGTTCGCGCTGCAGTCAGCCCGTTGAACTTAAAAGAGATGCGGCATCTTGAATACCTGGAAGAAATTACCGAAGAGGAAATGCCAAAAGCTATTGAGGGGATTATCGAGTTGAACGCCAAATTCATTGACGAGTTGACCGAATCGGAGGCCGATATTGATCTAATCAGCGAAGGCAAGACGATCTCGGCGATTCTGCAGCGCGACGGTCTCACACCCGAAAGCGTTTACTACATCTTCGGCCGCAAGTAGAGAAGCGGGAGCTCCAACCCATAATATTAACACACCGACATCCTTGAGTAGCAGACCTTCCCGCGCACTACTGTCCGCATTCGTCTGTCTGCTACCACTCGCCTCTATGTGAGTCGATCTGGTCGTAGGTGCCACCGAAAATGACGCGGTTATAGATGGGACCTTTCAGGAAATCGTGTGGGAAGCCCAGTTCGATCGTGCCGACTTTATCCTGCCGTCGCAGGTCATCATCACCGAACGCAACGACAAGATAACTCTACTCGCATCCGATGTGATGCCGAAACTACAGCAGTGACACACTACCTCATCTTCTGTTACGATGCCTGCGCGCAATTGTTTCATTGCAGAATTGTTCTCGACGAGAAATGATTGGATAACTTCGTCGCCTTTTTTTGCAACCTTTTGGTTGTTTCGCAGTCTTATGAATCATACCGCGACTAAAGGGCAAAATTTGCCAATAGGCGAAATTTGCCCGGCTGTCGCAAATAACAAACTGATAAGAATGTGAGAAAGCGAGAGGATACGAAATATGGCGATGTCTAAAAGAAAAAAGAGATTCCTGATTTTTGGAATACCTGCAGTTGTGGTAGTTGCCGCCATCCTGGCCTCGGTGGCTGGTTCCAACGGTGATGAGACGACGGTGCAGGTTGAACTTGCTATCACCGACGATCTCTCAGAACTGGTGACAGCTTCCGGGCGGGTACAGCCACAGACCAAGGTTGATATCGCCTCGGAGGTTTCGGCCCAGATCATTGAAGTTAGTGTTTCCGAGGGAGAGCAGGTTGTTTGTGGGCAGCGTCTTCTCCTGCTTGACACTGTGCAGTTGAAATCTGATGTCGCCCAGGCGCGATACTCTCTCGATGAGGTTCTGGCGCGGACAAAAGCAGCTTTTGCCCAACTGAAAAAGGATCGTGCCGAGTATGAACGGCAGGTTCGTCTCCATGACCAGAAGATGACTTCCGAAACTGATTTCAACAACGCCACCTTTGCTTTTGAAAACTCAAAGGCGAACCACGATGCCATGCAAGCGCAGGGAAAAATCGGACGCGCTCGGTTGGATAAGGCGTTGGACAATCTCAGCAAGACGAGTGTGACCTCGCCGATGGATGGCATCGTCACTTACCTGAAAGCCGAAGTTGGAGAGATCGCTCAGGCACAGACGGCTTACACGCAGGGACAAACGCTGGTAACGATCAGCGACCTGTCCGTATTCGAAGTTGAAGTCGATGTCGACGAAACCGAAATTGCGAAAGTGCAACTGGGACAACCGACAGATATTCGAGTCGATGCTTTCCGCGACACTGTTTTTATAGGCAGCATTGTTGAAATCGGCAACTCGGCGGTTGTTGTTGGACAGGGATCGGAAGACTACACAACAAATTTCCGAGTGAAAGTACGATTTGCAATGACCGACCTCGGGCTGCGTCCCGGCATGTCGGCTGCGGTTGATATCACTACCAACAAAGCTGAAAATGCTCTGCTGGTGCCCTCCGCTTCTATTGTCACGCGGAAGTTCGACCCCGATTCTCTCCGGGCTGATTCACTCGCCAGAGAAAATACCAGCGAGGATACTGGTGGTGTACATGCCGCGGACCTTGATGATGAAGACCAAGAGATCGTGAGCCCCTCGACCGACAACGATAAGACCAGGAAGACTAAGAAAATTCGGAAGTCGGGCGTCTTTGTAGTCAACAATGGTATTGCCAGGTTTGTCGAAGCAGCCACCGGCATTGCCGACGAACGCAATATTGTGGTTTTGTCCGGTGTTAATGAAGGTGATACAATCGTCTCTGGTACTTTCAAGACTTTGCGTAAGCTATCCGATGGCGACGCGGTCAAACTCGAAGAGGCTTCGCTGGAAGACCTCGATGATCATGATGAATAGATCAATGGCGTTCTCTCAAATAGTCGTCGACCGGAACTGACAAAATGATTTTGATTTCCCTCATACGTGAAGCTGCTTCGGCCCTCTGGGCCAACCGCCTGCGGTCAAGTCTGACCGTTCTGGGGATGGTTGTGGGGGTGACATCGGTAATCGCGATTGTTGCAACAGTCGAAGGGCAGGGAGATTATTTTGAGAAGGTTATCAAGTCGATGGGGCCGAATACTTTCATGGTCACTCGTTTTGGATTTGATCTGACCTGGTCTGAGTATTTTGAGCGAATGAAGCGTAAGAAGCTGACCGTTGAGTTGATTCAACCTATCGAAGACGGCTGCCCTGATTGCGAGGATGTTGGCGCCGAGGCGTATGCGGGCGACAAGGTAAAATACGGGTCGAAAAGTATGGGTCGTGTTGAGGTTCGAGGGGAAACGGCCAACATGATGCAGATGCGTGATATCGAAATCCTGACCGGACGGTATTTCTCATGGGAAGATAATTTTCGCCGACGCAAGGTTGCGTTTCTCGGTCACCGTGTTTACGAGCGTTTCTTCGAGGGGGAAGACCCGATGGGCAAGAAAATCCGCATCGGAGGACACGAATTTACCGTGATCGGGGCTGCTGAAAAAATGGACCGCGCCATGATCAGTGGCTTGGATAACTACGTGGCAATACCTATCGCCACGCATCAGAAGATTTACAAGCAACCGGGCAATCCAGTCAATCTGGTTATTAATGCAGCAAGCTTGGAACAGCGAGAGGACGCGATGGATCAGGTGCGAGTCGTTCTTCGTTCCGCTCGTCATCTGGACTACGAAGAAGAAGATGACTTTACGATATGGACGCCCGACGCTCTGCTGAGCATGATAGACGACCTCATGCGGGCGTTTCGTGTCATTCTGATTTCACTGCCGGCAATGTCGATAGTGATCGGTGGTATCGTGATAATGAACATTATGATGATTTCCGTAACGGAACGCACTCGCGAAATTGGTATTCGCAAATCTCTGGGTGCTCGTCAACGTAACATCTTGACGCAATTCCTCTATGAATCAGTTATCCTCTCGCTAATCGGCGGCGTTATCGGCATAGCGGCGGGGGTCAAATTGGGTGAGTGGATTCTGGGAGCGCTTCTGGATATTCAGGCAACGCCTACCGGTCTTGGAATCATTCTTGGTTTTGGCATCTCCACAGGCGTTGGTGTGTTCTTTGGTATCTATCCGGCGATGCGAGCAGCTCGTCTGGATCCAATCAAGGCGTTAAGCTATGAGTAGGCGACGACAATCACTGGCAGAAATCCGGGAAGGTGTCCGGCTGGCAAGTGGCGGTGTGCGGGCCAATAAGTTCCGCAGCATCATGACGATTGTTGGAGTGACTATCGGCGTGGGGGCGGTCATTATTGTCAACACTATAATGGACGGTTTCACCAAGTACGCCGAGGAATCGGTAGATAAAATCGGTTCCAACGTTATGTACGTCCGCAAGTGGTCGATGGAGACCGATTTCGAGAATCTTACCCAGGAAGAGCGGAAGCGAAAAGATATTACAATGGACGAGGCGCTGGCTATTCAGAAAATGTGTCCGCTGGTCATGGCTGTCTCACCTCAGAAAAAGCACTGGAACAACATTGCCCAATATGAAAGCCGAAAGGTTAGAAACCCCGATGATTTCCGAGGTGTTTGGCCCGAAGAAGCAATCGTGGCGAATCGAGACGTGTCACACGGGCGTTTCATTGACGAGAACGATCTTCGCCGTGGTGCCAACGTCTGTGTTATTGGACCGGATATTGCCGATGCTCTTTTTGCAGAGCGAGGCGACGCCCTTGACAAGGAAATCAAAGTTAACGGCTATAAATTCAGAGTGATTGGCGTGCAGGAAGAGATTGACGACCTCTTTGGGATCAGTGAGAACGATTGTATCCTAATTCCCATGAGCACATTTGATCGTCTCTATCCCGGCGTTAAGCGTGTCTATCTGGTGGTCAGTGCTGTTTCGCGGCAGCAATTCGGTGAGGCGCTTGATCAGGTTACTAATGCCCTTCGCCGTGTGCGCGGGCTTCGTTCGGAGGAAGAGAACAATTTCGACATAACTACCCAGGAAAGCTTCAAAGGATTGATCAACGACATCACTCAGAGCGTTCAGTTGGGAGCGACTGCTGTGGCGTGTGTCGGGTTGTTGGTGGGGATGATTGGTGTAATGAACATCATGCTAGTTGCTGTTACTCAGCGCACCCGTGAGATCGGAATCCGTAAAGCAGTCGGCGCACGACGGTTCAATATCCTCTTTCAGTTTCTCATAGAGGCGGCCACCCTGACCGGTCTCGGTGGCATCATTGGAATAATTGTCGGTGGGCTGGCCGGACTGGGGATAACGGCAATGCTTGATTGGCAGTATCAACTCTCTCTGCTATGGGTAGGAATCAGCTTGGCCTTATCGGCGGGAACCGGTATAATTGCGGGCCTCTATCCAGCCTGGCGCGCCGCTCGGGTCGATCCGATCATCGCGCTGCAATATGAGTAACCCCTACACCGTCTTGCTCATTATCACACTGCGGTAGTTGGTGACATCCCAATTGGCGTACTCGACAAAACGATACCCCAGTCGTTGGTACCATTCAATGAGATGCTTTGCATCCTCGGAGGTGTCGAGAGCTAATTCATCCGCGCCGTCATCACGCGCGACACTTTCGCAATGCAGCATCAATTTAGTAGCAGTGCCATGTCGTTGAAACTCCGGCTCGATTGCTAATTGTCCCACGTGAGCAACTCCCGGACGTTCCAGCCAGGGCGAGCCGCGACTGGCCAGGGGCGGGTAGTATGTGATAGTAGCGATGATCCGTTCATCATATTCAGCCACAAAGCAGGTCCCTTTTTCGATTCGACGGCGCGTTACGTCAACATCCTGATAGGTTGCCATATAGCGCAGCCCCATCTCGGCCAGCGCTCGGTACGACCGATGTAACAACGCGGTCAGTTCATCGAGAGAATCGGATGGTTCCAGGGTGCGAATTTTAATATCAATTGAAATACTGTTGTCTCTTTTCATCTTGAATTGACGGGTGCATTACCAAGTTAAAAGTTGCCGAGGGTATCGTCAACCGGTAAACCGGAACGATCTACAATTACTCCGATCAGAGACGCATGACTGTTAATGTTGTTGGCAGTTTTAGCCCTCTGATTATTCGAGAGGAATCACCCGGGAAAGTCACCACCGCGGAGGTGTTTGAAAAGATTCTACAACAGTATCAACCGTAGCGATGTTTCCAAGTCTGCTTTTCCCGCTACTGCCGCAGATCATAGCCAGTCCCTTTTTTTCAAATAGCCCGAAAAACAAAATATTTGGACTTGACAAGCGTATTCTTGTATATATTTATATGCGTAGTTACGTATAAAGGATTATATGAAAATACAAGACAACGAAATATATGAACTCCATGCAGAGTTTTGTAAGATCATCGCCAGCCCCAGGCGGCTGATGATAATCGAGCTACTGGCCAAGAGCGAAATGAGCGTTAGTGAGATAGCCGAAGCTCTTGATGTACAGCATAGTAATGTTAGCCAACACCTTGGGGTTATGCGCTCACGTCATATGGTGGCAGCGCGCAAAGATGGTCAGACAGTTTATTATCGGCTGGTCAATAACAGGTTGCCGCAGATTTGCGCCGAAATTCGATCTATATTACTTGACGGGATGAAAGACCGAGCGAAAATTGCCAGTGGAATGGCGCGAAGAAAATGATATAGCCTTTTTACACAACACCTGCGTACATACGACTAACTCTATCGTAAAGAGTATTTTAATAGGAGGAAGGCATAATACAGCAACGGCAAATGAGTATTTAAACAGCAATATGAAATACTGAACAAGTCTGTGTGGTAAACCTGGTTTTGAACATAGAAAGCCTCATGACAAGCAAACAACTACATCATCGATTAGCATGAAAGAATGAAATGAAAACATATGATATCTTAACAATTGGGGGCGGCCCCGCAGGTATTACTATAGCTAAAATATTGGGGAAGAAGAAGAACGTTGGTGTTATCCGACCGGAAGACCACTCGATGGTTTACTGTGCGATGCCATACGTTCTGGAGGATCTAATACCTTTAGGAAAAGCATTAAAAAGGGACGAGCTTGTAACTGATGCTGGTGCTGATCTCATTCGAGCAACTGTTACGGATGTCTCTTTCGAAAACAAAACCGTAACCTTAGTTGATGGCTCCAAGTGTAAATATGAACATTTAATTATAGCAACCGGCGCTACTCCTATGATACCTCCGATAAGTGGTGCGAACTTAAAGGGGGTTTATACATTTAAAACGGAACATGATCTGAAACTTATTAAATCCGCAATTAAAGAGAATAGAATAAAGCAAGCGGTTGTAGTCGGTGCGGGTGCAATTGGCATTGAACTGGCACAAGCTCTTAATTCTGTTGTGGAAGAATGCCATCTGGTTGAAATGGCCGGAAGCGTTCTGCCAAATTTAATAGGTGATGATTTTTCAAAAGATGTCCAGGATGAAATGGAACAACTTGGTATATCATTGCATCTGAAAAATAAACTCACTCAGATTGAGGGCAGGGACAGAATAGAAAGAATTATTCTATCAAGTGGCGCTGATATTTCTTTCGATGATGGTGAAGGGCTGATCGTATTTGCCACCGGCATGAAAGCTAATACTGATCTTTTTGAAGATACTAAACTGAAATTTGGCAACCATGGTATTATTATTAACAATAAAATGGAAACGAATATTGAAGATGTTTATGCTGTTGGCGATTGTGTCCAATTTGAAAGTGGTATCACGCATGAAATAACTCTGGGTAAACTGGCGACAAATGCAGTTCCTATGGCAAGAATGCTTGCCCATAATATCCTTGGCGATGACAGGACTTATAATGGTTTCTATAATGGTGCCGCTACTAAAGTGGGCGCATTATTTATTGGTGGTACGGGCTTAAGCGAGGAAGCTGCTAACAATAGATTTGACATTGTTGTCGGTTACTCAGAACTAACTACTACTTTCCCGATAATGCCCGGTGCAAAACATATCAAGATGAAATTAATTGCCGATAAAAAAACACTCCGTGTCATTGGAGGACAGATTATCAGCGGGAGTACAGTAACGGATAAAATTGACATCATCACTCTCGCAATTCAAAATAGACTAACAGTATGGGACTTAACTAACTTCAGTTATTCATCTCAACCGTATCAGTCTTTTTTCCCGGCAAGCAATCCAATTGTTGCATGTGCTGAGGGTATTATTGTAAAACTTAAAATAGAAATGGAACACGTTAAACCAAATGAATGTGTTGTGTCGAAATTAGCAAAGTGATTTGTGGATGAACAATCAAAGGAGTTATGCAGAACGGTGAGACGGTTGGTATTTTAAGAATTATACCGGCGGGATATTTATATTTCTAAAATGTACAAAGAAGATGCTGACGGCAAATGAAAATTACAAAATCAATTGCAATTGAGGATTTAGTTCAAGAAGTCCAGGGGTCTGTTACTTACTTGAGCAGGAACGGGATCAGATGTATACGTTGTGGAGAACCGATCTGGGGAACGCTCGAAGAGGCGGCAAAAGAAAAAGGATTTGGCGAAGACGATATTCTACGATTCGTCGACGACCTCAACAAACTTGCTGAAATAAAAGAGTAGTGAAGAGTTCCATAGCGTATGGATTTGTGAACGATAGGGGACTTTGTGGTTTTAGTGCAGGGGGATCTGCTCTAAGAACAAAAACATGGAATCACGTGTTGTTAAACAATAACAGCATAAGCCACGCAGCAACTCTGGCTAGGGTTTATACTGGCAGCCCATAGTCTTATCCCCAAGTTTTGCCCGACCGATGACACAAGAAGGGCTTGACTTTATTATTTATTTGGTTATTTTGCCAACTACGCAAGCCGATGAAGGTATAAGTAGTATGAATCAGAAAAAGAAAAAACAAATGGAAGCAAGAGCTCGGATCATCAAGGCACTGGCTCACCCGACTCGATTGTTCATTGTTGACGAGCTCTCCGGTAGCGAAAAGTGTGTATGCGAGCTTACGAAGATGATCGGCGATGACATCTCAACAGTGTCGAAACATCTCTCTGTTCTCAAGCAGGCCGGTATTGTCGAAGATGAAAAACGGGGGTTGCAGGTGTGGTACAGTCTGCGTGTTCCCTGTATTCTCAAGTTCTTTGGTTGTATCGAGAGTGTGCTAAAGGCAAATGTCAAACAGGCACGAGAGGCGGTTGGCCGGTGAGTGATCATAGCGGTAGTGGGACACTTGGGAGGCTGAGATGCGGGAGCTCATCGTAGAGGAACTGATCGGTTGAACTGGAAATCAGAATGGAAACCTCTGGCGGCGATGGTCGCCGTATTTACTGTATTTTTCTATCTGCCGATTGAGTCGGAACGTCTCCGGACAGCGGTGTTAGAGGCGCTGCATCTCACCAAGTGGTACGCACAGGAGCATGTTTTACTCTGTCTCATCCCGGCGTTTTTTATTGCCGGAGCGATTGCAGTTTTTGTCAGTCAGGCATCGGTAGTGAAATATCTCGGGGGCAAGGCGAACAAAGTCTTATCATACGGGGTCGCCTCGGTCTCCGGCACGATTCTGGCCGTTTGCTCCTGTACCGTGTTGCCGCTCTTTGCCGGTATCTATCGTGCGGGTGCCGGTCTCGGACCGGCCACCACCTTTCTATACTCCGGACCGGCGATAAATGTCCTGGCTATCGTGTTCACCTCGCGCGTTCTCGGGTTTGAGCTCGGTGTAGCCCGTGCAGTGGGAGCAGTCGCATTCAGCATTGTAATCGGCCTGGCCATGCATCTGATCTTCCGCCACGAGGAGGCCGACAAGATCGTTACTCAAGTGGCCACGCCGGAGACAGCGGACGGTCGTCCGCTATGGCAAAACGGGTTGTACTTTGCTTCGATGATTGCCATTCTGGTATTTGCCAACTGGGCGAAGCCGGGGGAATCATCGGGAATATGGCAGATTGTCTATACTCAAAAGTGGCTTCTGACAAGTCTGGCTGCGATCGGATTAGGGCTGATGCTCATCTTCTGGTTCCGGTTACCGTCGATTCCGATTATCGGCACAGCAGTCTGCACACTGACTCTGGCGTTGATCTTTCCGGACCAGCCGCTGCTACCTTTCTCCGCGGCGATTGTTGGTCTGTCGATCATTACCAGTCGACGAAACGATGAAACCGGTGATTGGTTTGAGCAGTCGTGGGGATTTGCCAAACAGATTCTCCCGCTACTGTTTGCCGGAGTACTTGTGGCCGGGTTGCTGCTGGGTCGTCCGGGTTACGAAGGTCTGATCCCGTCGGAATGGATCGCCGGTAGCGTGGGTGGAAATTCACCGGGCGCGAACCTGTTTGCATCGGTCGTGGGGGCGTTCATGTACTTCGCCACCCTGACAGAGATACCGATTCTTCAGGGGCTTATCGAAAACGGGATGGGTAAAGGTCCGGCCCTGGCGTTGCTGCTGGCTGGACCGGCGTTGTCGTTGCCGAATATGCTGGTGATACGCAAAGTTATGGGAACGAAAAAGACAGCTGTTTTTGTGGCATTGGTTGTTGTGATGGCTACGATAACGGGAATGATTTACGGTTCATTTTTCTAAAGGGATACAGGTATGAAAGATATCAAAGTGTTAGGACCGGGGTGTCCAAAATGTGAGGAACTGCTGGAGCGAACACAGCAGGCTGCCGACGAACTCGGCCTGGAGTGTACGGTTGAGAAAATTTCTGATATTATGGAGATAACATCTTATGGCGTGATGATGACGCCGGCGCTGGTTGTTGATGGTCAGGTAATAGTGGCCGGAAAAGTACCGTCGCTTGATGATCTAAAAGAAATGTTACGATAACTGTACTATTACCATTGAGGTGAATATGAGAACGATAATATTCTATCTGCTGGCGCTGGCTCTTCTGTTGACATTTGCTACCGGCACAGTGGCGGATGATTCGCAAAAGAGTAAGCCAACCGACTCGGCGGGGGTGGTGCAACAGACTCAACGCTCCGAGGTTACCGCGAAGTCGGATCAGGTTTTTGCCT
>DAOWIM010000044.1 GCA_030640905.1 bacterium | reverse complement strand
CCGCCGCTACGCGGAGTTGGCAAATAATGCTTTTAATTAGCGGAAGGGCTGAAATGGCCAGAACCAACTTGTGGGACAGCCTCTCCACATCTGCCTGTCTGCAAACCATCAGGAACATACAGGCACATGTGGACATGTGCCTGTCACGATTTCGAGATTACGGGCAGGCCGGTGGAGCGGGGCCGAGCGGAATGCCGAACAGATAATCCACCAGATACGTAATATCCGAGATATTGATATCACCGCCACCGTCTCCGTTGGCGTTACCCTCTTCCGGACATGGCGGAGCCGGACCCAGCGGGATACCAAAGAGATAATCCACCAGGTATGTAATATCGGAGATATTGATGTCCTCGTTGCCATCGGCATTGGCGTTGCCCGCGATACCGATGCAACAACCGCTTTTGATATACAGCGCAAATGTCCGCGAGTACTCCGACCAGGTTCCTTCAAGAGCACGCACTCGCCAATAATAGACAGCATCCTCGCCAAGATCAGCGGGAATAGTGAATGACGATGATGCCAGCATCCCTTCATCGTAGGTCGGCGAACCAAAGTAGTAGTCATCGTCTAACTGGAGATTGTAATTCGTTGCTGTCGGCCAGAGATCACCGGCGAGGATCGACCAGTCGAGGGTCGGTTGAACATTGGTAGTGGGCGCTCCGTTGGCCGGTTGAATGGAGGAAGGATATTCCACGGTGTAGTAAAAGACTATACTATCTTCGGCAGCGGCACTAAATGGCGTCCAATACTTACCCGCAACTGTGTGTGTATAGTCCTGGAAGATATGAGCCTGGGCGGTACCATCGATCCGAATCCCAACACTAAACGTCTCCCCCTCGCCAACACCGGCACGTGCGGCAATAGTGATGCTATACTCACCTTCAAGCAGATTGAAATCATACGCCTCTTCGTCCAGCAAATTGTCATCGTTGACATCATGACGCCAGTACTCCGACCCTGCGACTGTGCTGAAATTCTGCGAGATCACATAGCCGTTCGGATTTGTCACACCTACCGTAACCGTCGAGTAACCGGTTGTAACCATCTCATCGGCGAGAATCGGACCGCCCGTGCTCTGCGACTGGGCATAGACGAGGTTACCTTCGTTGAGTCCGCCCGAAACAAAATCGACATTACCGTCCTGATCGATATCAATCGAGGCCAGCACGTAGGTCAGGTCGGACTCTGTCCCCATATCGACGAGGACAGGACCGCCGAAAACACCGTTGCCATCACCCAGATAGATCTCCAGTTGATTGGTTGTGCCGTTGGCTACCACGATGTCAAGCACGTGGTCTTTATTGGCGTCGGCGGCCACCAGATCGTAGGCAACTCCGCTCACCCTGATCGAGTCCGCTAAAATGTATTCTCCCTGACCGTTCCCGAGAACCCATGTGATCAAACTCTGCCCCGAGCCATCATCGAGCGGTACGACCAGAGCGTAGTCGAGATCACCGTCGTAGTTAAAATCAACAACGGCGTTCTTGGGCGGCAAATCCAGATTGGCCGGACCTACAAAGCGCGCCGCCGTCCTGACAAAATCTCCCAGTTGGTCATTCAGATATGTCTTGGCCGAATCACCGGTCGTTATCAGCAGATCGTCCCAGCCATCATAATTGAAATCACCTATGTTGACCGTCTCGAAAGCAAAACCGAGAGCTGTTTCGTTCCCGAAACCGCCTATACCATCGCCATAAAGAATGATATTCGGAGCAATCACCATATCGTAGTGGACGTTGCCATCGAGAAGGCCAGTCGCGGCCGTCACCGCCGGGTCGGCTGCCGACAGGGATGAACCATAGTTCTTGCCACCCCATGAAACAGGCGAGCCGTATGGAATAGAAGTTGTGGTAAAGGTCCGGTTACCATTGTTGAGTAAGACATGAATTTGCGACGCTTCGATCGCCGCAATATCAAGAAATTCATCACTATTGATATAAGTGATGACAATCGAGGCCTGATTGATTGACAAAAGCAGATCGGCTGAGGTGAACGATGCTCCGGCCTGACCATACTTTATAAATAGCCCAGTAGCAGTGTTACCGGTATAGACCAGGTCAGTGCGGTTATTGCGATCCATATCGGCCGCCTGCAGGTAGTACAGATCGACGGCGGCGCCACCACTGACAACAAACCCGGTAGTATCGGTCACACAGCCAATCGACCTACCCCCAATCAAGACGCCGCAACTGTTATTCCACGATGCGCACGGCGAGCTGCTGCTGAT
>DAOWIM010000265.1 GCA_030640905.1 bacterium | reverse complement strand
TCGCGAAGCCAACCATCCTCGTAACAATGGTGATGCGTTTCGGGCCAGACGCCAAACTTCTCGCCGTCATCGGCATACACTGCCGTTCCATCCGGATTATGTTCGGCCAACTCCTTGAGGTAATCAATTACGTCCTCAACAACCCCAAACGGAATCAAATAGCGCAGCCGCTTCAGAATCGGTAACAGTCGGACGGTGTAACCTTCGCTCTCGGTAACAAACGGACCGGTTAGCTGGTCGTTCTCAAGTCCGGCATAGACAAAATGGGTATCGTCAATCGGAAGATATCTGATGTTTGATTGCGCCAGCACTTTTGGCAGATGCGGTTCCCAGATTCGTTCGGTCAACCAGAGTCCATCCGGTTTGCTGCCGAAATGCTCGTCCAGAAAATCATTCAGTTTCTCAATTTGTGAATAGACATCTCGCTCAGGAATTGCCGAGAGGATTGGTTCGTAGAAACCACCGGTCATCAGTTCAAGCTGCCCGGCCCGAACCATTTTCCGCACTGTCTTGAAATACTCAGGGTGTTCACGCTGTTGCCAACTCCAGAGTATCCCCGACTGGTGGAGTGAAATTGCGACCTTTGGAAATTCCTGCAGCAACTTTAGAAAAGGCGCGTAAGCCTGCCGATGCGCCTCCTGAAAGACATGATCAAAGTTGCCAACCGGTTGATGGTTATGAATCCCAAAAGCGAGTTTGAATTTGGTCATTTATCAGAACAACTCCACCTTGAGATTGATATACTTGCGCGGGTTAGCCCTGATATCAGAAATGAGATCGTCAAAGTTATCGGCGGTTTGGCGGAGATCATCGTAGAGCCGACGGTCATTGATCAACAAATGCATCGTACCATCCGGGTTGTTGATTGTCTCGGCAAACAGGCGGGCCTGAATTGACAACGTGTCAAGTCGGGCGACAAACTCATCAAGACCCTCAGTCGCGCGTTCAACACGCTGAAGCGAAGTATCGATCCGTGGCGAATTGTCATTGATCAAACTACTCAACCTCGCCGATGCCTCGTGGAAATTATCCACCGTGCGATCCAGCTTGTCCTCGCTGCGCGACATATAATCAGCCAACGATCTGGACACTTTCTCCAGATTAGTCACCGTCTGCTTAAACTGATTGAGCGATGAATCCGACGCCACCGTCTGTTTGAATGAGCGCACCAGTGATTTCATCTCGACGATCACATCCCCCATCAAACCCATCACTTCCGGAAGTCCGGCATCGTAGAGACCGGTGGCAACGGCGCTGGTATCAAAAGGAATAGAATCGACACCCGGTGAGATGGCGATGAACCGTTCACCCATCAATCCGAGGTTCTTGATCACAATACTGGCGTCACGCTTGAGGACGACATCACGGTATAACAACAGTTCCACCAGAACGCCATCACTGGTAAGCCTGAGGTCTTTGACTTTGCCGCGATGCACGCCCGATACTGTTACCCGATCACCGACCGCAAGAGTGCCGACGTCACGAAAACGCACCGTGACATGCTGGGCATTCCGCTCCAGTTTGTATCCCTGCAACCAGTACAGAGAACCAAACAGGAGGATCATGCCCATGAGGATGATCACCCCAACCCGAAATTCAATATCTTGTTTAGCCATGCTATCTTTTCAGTTATCGGCTGTCGCACGTAACTCTTAACAAACAGCCAACTTACGTCTACGACAGTTTCTTTCGTATAGCCTCATAGTTTTCGTAGCGGAAAGCAGCAATCTCACCTCGCTCCACAGCGGCCTTAACACCGCAGCCCGGTTCGTGAGTGTGGCTGCAGGTTGAGAATCGGCATCCCTCCCGGAAACGATCAAATTCGGGGTAGTAGTACGGCAACTCCGATTGCTCGACCTCCCAGAGTCCCATCACTTTCAGACCGGGCGAATCAACCGCAAACCCACCACTCGGCAGTTCGTAGAGTTCAATGCTGGTGGTTGTATGCTTGCCGCGATCGGTGGCTTCGGAGACACGTCGCGTTTTCAGTTCGAGGCCCGGAATCAAATAGTTGAGAATTGTCGATTTCCCAACTCCGGAATGCCCAACAAATAACGATATATGGTCTTTCAGATGTTCGCGCAGAGCCTCTACCCCTTCACCAGTGGTGGCCGATACGGGAAACACAGGAGCCGCGATATCATTGTAAGCATCGATAACCTCGCTGCAATGTTCGATACTTCGGAGATCAATCTTGTTGAGAATGATAAACGGCTCCAGTTCACCGAGGCGGGCCGCAATCAGAAACCGGTCTATCAAACCG
>DAOWIM010000048.1 GCA_030640905.1 bacterium | reverse complement strand
TGCGACGAACTGTTTTTGTCCGACAGTGTGCCCTGCCATCAGTGCCGTGACCGTGTATGTACGACCCAGCACAATTGATTCTTCTATTGATACCGTTCCGTTTGAACCGGTCGTGTACTCGGAGAGAAAACCAGAACTATCACAGAGGATGACGCGACAGTCGCTGACCGACTTGCCGTCCGATACAGCCCACACTTTTGTTTCGTATTGGTGATAAACGATCTCGACCGACAGGTCCTCCGGCGTCGATGTGTAGACCCTCATGGCCGGATCGCCAAAGAATCCCTGGCCATAGATCAGATCGCGGTAAACATAGCAGGCCGCCTGAGATTTGTACATAGCCTCGATGGCCGGTAGCTCTGGATGTGCAAAAAGCGAATCGAAGTACGCTTTCTGAAAGTAGTGGCTCGAAGTTACCCAGCCCCACCTGGAATAGGCCACAAACCCGATCGCACCGGCACCGTCAAGACCAAGCAATGTTTGTACCATGTTTGGTGCTGGTTGGTTCATCGGTGGCTGATCAAGATCGTACCCGCCGTTGTCACATCCCAGCGAATAGTAGAACGATGTTTTCCCATTCGGTTCCAGATCGACAAATGAGCCGTGCGCCATGTCGTCAGACTCCGAGAGAAAAAGAGACTTTGGCCAATTGTTGTATCCGTTGCTTCGTATAGAGATTCCGTCGGTTCGTCCATGGGCCAGCATGTTGACAATGCCGTACCCTTCGGCAAGGGTTGTCATCAGGTCGCGGGCTGAGGCATTCGTCGGATCGGTGTCATAGCCGGAGGAACATTCAACGCCGTTGATCGTATCGACCGCAAAGTGATCGGGATATGCCGAAGCGATTCGCCCATGCTGGCCGCCTTCCGAGTAGTCACGCATCTGATCGGCGGAGAAGAAGAAAGTTCGGGTCAGGTAGTCGGTGTCGCCCGCTCCCGGGCCTGTTTCATAGGCGATCAGCTTATCAATATAGTTGGCGACCTCGGTTTCGTTGTTGAACGGCAGTCGCCCGACATTCAACTCCGGACTCAGGTTTCTTAGATCAACATCACGTTCGCCCCAGACACTATCGCCGTCGATATTCCAATCACTCGACAGATCGGCATAGTATAAGTCGCAGACCATCTGATCGCTGAGGTCCGGCACATAATCAACCGACCAATGGTAAGTGTAACGAATTGGAATGATTGTCTCATCGCCAGCGAGCAATACGAACCGGCCGCCATCCTGATAGTATGTCTTGAGATACTCCCGAAGTTTCTCGGCATCGTCAACACCGGATGACTGGCTCAGGATATCATCGATTGAAACTATGTCAGCATCGTACCCGGTCGCCACGCGATAGCTCTTTAGCCGTTGGAGCTCGTCCAGGAAATTACTTCCTGCAACTATCAGATAACGATCAGCACCCGGCTCTCCCGCGGAGCGGGCTAAAATCTCTTCGGAGATCCCGACGATCTGCTCGTGAGTGAGCAACTGGTCAGGTTCCAGAATTCGTTCACCAACGCGGAGTTCGATTGCTGAATTCAAGATCATCAAGCCGGTTTTATCAAGATGGACCGGGTAGATATCTACGCACGCATAACGATGGCCGCCCCGAATGATCTGCCCCGAGACAGTCACCGGGCTGGTGCCGGTGCGCTCGCTAAGAAATGACGGAACGATGTGATCGTAGGTGCCGTCCTCGGAGGTTACTTCGTCGGGTTGCTGTGCCTCAATCCCGACAGAATCAATCACGGTCGGTGCCATCACAGAGAACGAAATATCGGCCGGTTGTTCCTCGGCCAGCAATTCGACATAGAACGAACCGACAGCCAGAGTGATTCCGGTTGCCGACCGCTCCGGCTCAAAACCGAGATAGCTGACAGTGGCGGTGGATCGGTCGAAAGTCAAATCCGAGAGAGAAAACTCAAGCGTTGCCCTCTCAGTCGCTCCAGTCGCAACTGCCACGCAGGTGATTATTGCCACAAAACACAGCCAGGTCTTCATCGCTCCATCCTCGTTTCATCCTGAACAGCACTATTAAGTGCAAGCGACCTGCCTTGGCGGTCTGTGGTCGGGAGTTTCGCAGTGGAGCGCTCTAACGAGTTGTGTAACAGACGATTAAAGTCGCGCCTCGCCAGTCCTTCTGAACTGGGTTTTCCTTACTGTCAACGAATTATGCGGGGCTAACCCCATAGATCGTTGGGGCTTGCACAAGTACAGTTTCAGGCCGAAGGAAAATATTTCCGCCGGTGCTGACCCAACCCCAACAGGTTACCGGAAACAAGAAAATGAAACTGTCATTACTTGTTGAAATATTGAGAGTTAAGGGCCGTATTTATTTTAATTCAGGTCCAGAAATCGCTTGACTTGGGTGGGAGAAAATGTGATATTTGGTCATATTATTGGTGTAAAATGGGATGAAGTGGAGGAATCATTGACAGGCTTCTATGGCCAGTACCAGACCACACTCGACGGTAAGGGTAGATTTGCTCTCCCGGCCAAGCTTCGCAGTGTCAGGGGAGCGTCAAAAAAGTTGCTTCTCGAGGGTGATCTGATACTCACAAAGGGACTTGAAGGCTGCCTCAGCCTATATCCCGCGGTCGAATGGGAAGCGATTCAAGCCCGCCTTTCTTCCCTTAATTTTACAAAGAAGGATTTTCGATTCTTCAGTCGTCGGTTTTATTCGGCGGCGGCTGTGGTGACCCCTGATCGTACTGGTCGCATTCTTGTACCTGCCCACCTCATTGGCGAAGCCGGCCTTAAAAAGGAGCTGGCTGTTATCGGCGTAAATCGTTGGATCGAGATTTGGAATCCGGAGCATTACCGATACTATCTCGATCAGTTTGCTGGAAGCTACGAAGAGGTTGCAGAGCGAATGTTTTCAGGAGATGGCAGCGAGTCAGAGTAATTCCAGCCACCTCCCTGTTATGACGGCAGAGGTGGTGGCCCAGTTAATAACAGACTCTGAAGGCGCCTATCTTGATTTGACTGTCGGGATGGGGGGACACCTTCGGGCACTTTCGCAAGCTCTGGGTCAGTCGGCTCGGCTCTATGGTGTTGATCGTGACGCTGAGGCGGTCACCGCGACCTTGCAGAATCTGAAAGATGTCCACCAGTTTCGAACTGCAGTAACGGTCAACTACGCAGAGATTGATACCGTAGTTGACCAGTTTGGAGAGAGAGCATTCGACGGGATCCTGCTTGATCTCGGTCTCTCGTCTCGCCAGTTGGATGACCCCGAGCGAGGGTTTTCTTTCCGGCATGACAGCCCGCTGGACATGAGGTTTGATCCTGATGCCGGGGGCAGGACAGCGGCCGACTTGATCAACGCACTGGAGGAGAAGGAACTCTCCGGGATCATTCGTCGATTTGGGGAAGAGAGGAACGCAGCCCGGCTTGCCCGGGCCATTGTCATGGAGAGACAACAGAGGATGATCCTCACCACCGCCGATTTGACCGCAATCGTTCGGGACACCGTCCGGGGGCAGTATCAGGTCAAGTCACTTGCCAGAGTTTTTCAGGCTTTTCGGATCGCCGTCAATGGCGAGTTGGACGCCCTGGAAACGGTTCTTCCAAAAGCACTCAACCTGTTGAATCCGGGCGGTCGTCTGGGAGTTATTGCTTATCACTCTCTGGAGGATCGACTCGTCAAACGGTTTATTCAAGATAGATCGAAGGGCTGCATCTGCCCTCGTGAATTTCCGGCCTGCGTCTGCAATCATAAACCAGAGCTTCGTGCCATTACCCGGCGCGTTATCAAACCGCAGGAATCAGAACAGCAAGCAAACCCTCGGGCTCGGTCGGCTCGACTAAGAGTTGCGGAGAAACTGGCGGTATGAAAACAGCGGTGCGCAAGTTCAAGGAAACGCTCGATATTCGATCGTCTGTTTTCAATCGACTGCGCTCGCATCGCTACTTCTCGGTTGGCCTTCTCACCGCCGTTGTTCTGCTGGCGGCCTGTTTCCATGTATGGCAGCGAGTACGTGTGATGGAGTTGGTCAAAGAGACCTCACACCTCCGGAATTCCAGTAGGCTTCTCGTTGATGACTACAAGAAAGTATATTCCGAGATAGTCTCGCTCTCGCTGGCTTCACGAATAGAAACGTATGCTCGCGATACGCTCGGGATGGTGCCGATGACGGCGGACCGTCTCTACACGCTTGTCCGTGGCGAAACCAGGCAGGCCGAAACCGATGAGTGGACGGCGATGCTCTCGGCAGTGGAGAGGGTGGCGCGTTATATGCCGGTCATTACCGAATCACGCGCGCGCGCCGGTGAGCGCTCGCCGGTCAAATTTGATTCTGTGGCCTTGACGGGGGGGGGCCGATGAAGCGGACCCGTCAGGAGAAAATCCGGCTTGGTGTTTTGCTGGTCTGCATCTGTCTCTTCTTTGGCATTGCCGCAGCACGCCTGATACAGTTTCAAGTCTTTCTGGCTCCAAAATATAGTGGGATCGTCCAACGACAGTCGAGCGGCAAGGTATCGATTCCCGCCGAGCGAGGAGTCATCTATGACCGCACCGGTCGTATCGTTGCCAACAACGTCACGGTCTCCTCGCTGTATGCCTATCCGACCGATAGCAGATCGCTGAAAGAAGTCAGCCGATACCTGGAGCGACTGTTCAGTTTGGAGGCGGGGACGGCTCGGAAAAAATACGGTCTGGCGGTGAAAAAATTCCGCTGGGTCAAGCGTCGTCTGCCCGATGAACTGGCGGCCAAAGTTGAGACGTCGGCACCGGCGGGATTGTATCTTCGCAAGGGAAAACGGCGTGACTATCCGAACGGCCTGGTCGGCAAACAAATTCTCGGTTTTACCGACATTGACAACCAGGGCCAGGCTGGATTTGAGCTTGCCCACAATTCTACTCTTGCCGGTAAACCAGGCTGGGCTGATATCCGTCGGGACGGGTTGAGAAACATTCTTCGTGTGAACGAAACAGCGTTGGTCAAACCGGTTCCGGGCGCCAGCTATGTTCTCACTGTCGATTGGTACCTGCAGGAAATCGTCGAGGAGGAACTGCAAAAGGCAGTTGAAATACATAACGCCAAGTCTGGCATGGCTGTCTTTCTGGACTGTCATACCGGCGACCTCTTAGCGGCGGCGCATTTTGATCCCGAAGAAACGTATCGTGACCGACCGGTCAAGCTACGACCGGTCACCGATCAATTTGAACCCGGCTCGGTCTTCAAGGTCATCACCGCTGCGGCACTGCTTGATGATGGCCAGATCAATTTTTCCGACTCAACGTTTTGCGAAGATGGTGCCTGGAGAATAGGTCGCCGCACCCTGCACGACGACAAAGATCGCGGATGGCTGACGTTTCGAGAGATAATGGAACTGTCCTCGAATATCGGAATCGCCAAGCATGCCATCGAACTGGGCGGGGAACAGCTTGTCGAGGCCGCTCAGCGTTTTGGTGTCGGTCAAAAACAGATGTCCGGTCTTCCGGGTGAAACATCGGGTCGCATAGCTCGCCCATCGCGTTGGTCGGACTACAATGTTTCGGCGCTGGCGATGGGTCACGCTGTTACCGTGACCTCGATGCAGATGGCTTCGGTCTTTGGCGCCATTGCCAATGGTGGCAAGTTGCATCGTCCACGGATTGTGTTGGGAGAGGTTGATGATGAGGGCTATGTCGTCAATCATCGTGAGCCGGTTGTCGTTGGTGAAGCTCTGAGTAAAGGGGCGGCTGATTCGCTACGGGCGTTTTTGCGCGGCGTAGTGGAACGCGGGACGGCTGATATCATAAACTCCAAAGTCATAGCGCTGGCCGGCAAGACCGGTACCGCGCAGATGCCCGACCCGGAGAACAAGAGGTATTTCCAGAATCGCTATATCGGTAGTTTTGGCGGTTTCTTTCCATATGAGAATCCGGCGGTGGCCGGCATTGTGGTTATCGAAGACCCCCAACCGATCCACTACGGTGGCCATACGGCGGGACCGGTTTTCCGAAATGTTGCCGAGCGATACTGTGTGTTTCGTTCCGATCTTCTCGGTGATCCCGCGCACATGCTGCTCTGCGATGATGATAGGCGTAGCCCGTTGATTGAAGTTCCCAATCTGATGGGTCGCACACTGGGTAGCGCCAGGGAGGAAGTCGACAAGAAAAACCTGAAACTTCGATGCGGAGAGGGCAAAGGCTACGTTGTATGGCAATTCCCTGCTCCGGATCGTCTCGTTCTTGACGGTAGCGAAGTTATGATTGCGGTCGCGGATGGAGAAAACGTATCGCCGGAGATGATCGACCTTACCGGTTTATCTATCCGGCAGGTCTCAGCTTTTCTCGAATATTGCGGCATAAGTTATGAAGTGCGCGGCAATGGACGAGTGGTCAGTCAATCGGTAGGTGCCGGTGAGACGATTCTCGATGGTTCGTTATGTCGCCTGCGATGCAGGCCCATTTAGCAGGAGGTGAAGTATCAAGTTAGGTGAACTCATAGCTGAGATTGACGGTGCGAAGCTTGATGGCAACGCGGATGTCGAGATCTCCAGAATTGAGTATGACTCTCGCCACATAGACGAGGGATGTCTCTTCGTCGCCATTAAAGGATTCCAGAGCGACGGCTATGACTTCGTCAAGGACGCGCTTGATCGAGGAGCGGTCGCCGTCCTTGGTGCCCGAAGCGATTGTGATGGTGTGAAGAATCATGTCAGTGTCGATAATGATCGCAAGGCACTGGCCGATGTCGCAGCCAAATTCTACGGATACCCCGGCATGAATATAAAAGCCTGTGGCGTTACCGGTACCAACGGCAAGACGACCACCTGCCATCTTATTCGCAACATCCTCCAGGCTCGCATGAAGACGACCGGACTGGTGACATCGGCGGTGTACAGTACCGGCAAGGATTCTATCGACGCGGAGCGCACAACCCCCGAATCGCTCGACCTTCAGGCGTTGCTGTTCCAGATGAAAAGAAATCATTGCGTCAATGCCGTTATCGAAGTGTCATCGCACGCGCTTGCTCTTCATCGTGTTGACAACATCGATTTTCGGGTGGCGGTCTATACCAACCTGACTCGCGATCACCTCGACTTCCACAAGACGTTTGAAGAATATGCCGAAACAAAAGCGCAACTGGCCCGCCGCCTCGATGGTCCCCTTTGTTACGCTGTTGTCAACCTGGACGTGCCGGAGTTCCGACAGTTGATCGGCGATATTACCTCTTCGCATATCGGGTATTCTCTGGATAACGAGGAAGCCGACGTTTACTGCAGCAATTACAAGTTGAAGCCGGATGGCACCATCTTTGATCTTGTCACACCTATGGGCACGCACACGATAACGTTCCCTTTGCCCGGAAGATTCAATCTGATGAACGCACTGGCCGGAGCGGCCGGCGGTCTGGCTTCTGGAATTGATTTGGATAATGTTGTTCGTGGCCTTGAAAAGAGTGTACCAATCCCCGGACGTTTCAATCCTGTCGACTGTGGCCAACCGTTCGCTGTCTATGTTGACTATGCGCACACGCCGGATGCGATAGAGCGTCTGTGTGAATCGGCTCGCGAACTTACCGAAGGCCGCCTGCTCACTTTATTTGGATGCGGTGGTGACAGGGACAAAGGCAAGCGACCGCTCATGGGCAAGGCCGGAACGGCAGGGTCAGACTTCGCGGTGGTGTCCTCTGACAATCCGCGCGGGGAAGACCCGTTGGCTATAATCGAAGATATCAAGCCCGGCCTGGAAGGCGATAGTTTCCAAATCGTTCCCGACCGAAGGGAAGCGATTGCAACTATCCTCAAGGCCGCTCGCGATGGCGATGCTGTCTTGCTCGCCGGAAAAGGCGCGGAGAACTATCAGGAGATAAAAGGCGAACGACACCCCTTTGATGATACCGCCGAGGCCAAGAAGGTGTTGGCCGAGATGGGATATAGCAGCAGTTAGGATGAACTGAGGAATTGATTAGTTTGCGATTTGATCAACTGGCCGAGATGACAGACGGCACACTTGCCGGGAAGAATGTGTCAGAACATTCTTTCACAGGTGTGTCCATTGATAGTCGGACCATCCGGCAGGGTGAGCTTTTTGTAGCCATCCGGGGGGGTCGGGTCGATGGCCATGACTATCTCGCCAAGGCGCTACAGCGAGGAGCCGCCGGAGTAATGGTGGAGCGCAGGTGCAGTCTTGCTCCGATTGTTTCGTCCGATACGGCTGTCGTTTCGGTAACTGATTCTCATGAAGCGATGCTGAGTCTGGCTACGCGCTGGCGGGATCGTTGCCCGGCGAAGGTTATCGGTATCACCGGCTCCAATGGGAAAACGACCACTAAGGAACTGACTTTCGGTTTGTTGAACGCCGTGGAGAAAGGTGTCTATCGTTCTCCGGGTAACTTCAACAATCTCTATGGCGCACCGTTGTCGATCTTTGGTATCGACGAGTCCACTCGTGTCGCCATTCTTGAGCTTGGCATTTCCACAAAGGATGAGATGCCCAAGCTGGCCAAACTGGTTCATCCCGACCTGATACTTATTACCAACGTCGGCCCGTCGCATCTGGAATTCTTTGGCACCGTTGAAGCGGTAGCCCATGCCAAGCTGGAATTGGCCCGACAAGCGTCACCCGATGTTCCGGTAGTGATAAATGCCGATGATGCGTTGCTGGTGCGCGAAGCGACAAAACTGAAACGCCCGCTGGTAACGTTTGGAATCAATGCTCCGGCGGACTTTGTCCCCGAGCGGATTTCACCGTTATCATTGGGAGGTTCAGAGGTGACAATCGGTGGCAAGCAGTTCCGGGTCCCGCTGATCGGTCTACACCACGTGTCTAACCTGATGGCGGCGTATGCGGCAGCAGCCACACTCGGATACGATTTCGAATCTATCGATACGACGGCTATTGAGTTTTCAACGGCGCCGATGCG
>DAOWIM010000209.1 GCA_030640905.1 bacterium | reverse complement strand
TCGGACGGTAGCCCGGTCCTGACCGCGCGGGTTGAACTGGTCGGTACCAATTTCTCCGCAAAGATCGACGAGCGCGGCTGCTTTGTCTTCGAGCAGATTCCGGTGGGGACATATTGTGTCGCCGTCTCTGATTTCGGATACGAAGATTATTTATCCGACCCACTGAAGGTTGAAGTTGATATTACACGATCGGTTGATATCGCGCTGGAACGAAGGTTGTGCCGAGTCGATGACATAAAGGTCGCCGGTTCACAACTATCGTTCGAAACAGATCGCATAGCGGTCATTGATCGTGACCGTATCAGAATGGACCGACCATCGAATCTGGCCGACTTGCTGGAGACAATCGAGGGTGTCGATGTTCAGCGCACCGGTGGCTCTTCCGGCGAGGCGCGAGTCAGTATTCGGGGGAGTGATCCCCGACACGTGTTGGTGCTTCTTGATGGCCAAAAGATCAATGCTTCCGGTTCGGGGGTGGCTGATCTCAACACAATTCCGGTCGAGATCATAGAGCGGGTCGAAGTGCACAAGGGAGGAGGCGCCGCCGAGTTTGGGCCCGAGGCGCTGGCCGGTGTTATCAATATCATCACGCAGCCGCAATCGGGTGACGGTTCGCAGACCTACACCGGGGAACACCGCCGAGGGCAATGGGGCGCCGAATCTCTGAAACTGAGTTGCGACAATGTTATCTCTTCGGATCATCTGACAACAAGGATGGCGGTATCATCCCGGAAGGCGGTCGGTGATTTTCCTTTTACATACAATGTGTCGCCGGTCGATACGGTGATCGAGGGTGTCAGGATAAATAATCGGTCGCAGGCGACTTCTTATTTCGGCGCCGTGACGTTGCGCACCGGTCGGTACTCGCAGCTTAGCTGCTCCGGTCAGATTTATCGATCCGAGCACGGTCTGCCCGGCAGAGCCGCTACTCAGAACGAGTCCGCCTCGCAACAGGATGACCGCGACCTGATGACCGCTCGATGGAGCCACGACTGGTCGGCAGGGTCAAGTGTGGAGGCTCGGCTGGGGTATTCGCGTTTCTATCAGCATTTTGAGGACAGGGATAATGTCCCGGCCAGTCGATTCGATACCGAGTACGACAACACCGTCTGGGATGCGCAAATCACAAATCGCGTCGCTCCGTTTCGGCGGAACCAACTGGTGGTCGGGTTGCAGTTCCGGCACGACCATCTTGATCACGCCGATCTTCTTCGCCCGACGTGGAGTATGGGCGAGACAAATCGTAAGAGTCGCGCGATCTTTATCTCCAATAAGCAGAATCTCGACATCTCAAGTCTGGGATTGGCGAATGAGCTTTCACTCGATGCTGCCGTACGATACGATCTTGCAGAGACAGATAAAGAACCAACTTCGCTGCTCGATCAGACAACCGGCCACCGCGTTGAACACTGGTCACCGAGAGTGGGGATGTCACTCTCCCGGCATGGACAGATCGAGTTGATCGCCCGTGCGAGTTATGGCAAGTCGTTACAGTTGCCGGCAATCAACGCTCTGTTCTGGAAAAACGATGCAGTTTCCCGTGGTAATCCCGGACTCAGACCGGAACAATCAGAACACTCCGAGGCAGGAATAGAAGCGTACACAACGACCGGTCGATTACAGGTCAGGGCCGGGCTGACATATTTCCATTCCTATGTCTCCGACCTGATCGTCTGGGCGCAGGGGTATCAAAACGTCTGGCGACCGGAAAATCTTGAGGCGGCGATGTTGGTTGGCCATGAAGATTTTGTAACGGTGTCATTCTCTGATCGTCTGTTGGAGCTGTCATATCAGAATACGATCACAACCAGCCGGAACAGATCGGGGACTCAGGCTGTACGCGACCGGGACCTCACTTTCACGCCCCACTATATTACTAATCTGGCGGTCCGTTTGAACCACCGCTTGTTGTATGGTTCGTATTCGGTTCGTCTGGTCGGCAGGCGTTACTCGTTGCCGAACAATCAGAAATATTTCGATGCCTACCGTCTTGACGACCTCATGCTCGGTTTGCGCCTGCAGCCGTGGTCGTCGTGGGAGGCAGATATCAATCTCAGGGTCAATAACCTTCGCGATGAATCGTATGTCCTGATCAGTCATTTCCCGATGCCGGGTCGAGAGGTTGAGTTCGGCCTGCGAGTGACTTTCGGGTTGGGCGACCCTTCACCAAATGCACAGCAGCTTAATGCAACAGTGGAAAGGAATTAGATATGCGCAGCCTATTGTTATCAATAATAATTACCGTAGTGGTTGGGGTGACTTCAGCCACTGGCGAAGAGACAGCCTACGTTATCAACACCACCGGCGAGACACTTTCCAAGATTGATCTGGCGACTTCAATTGTTACCAATGACATTCTGACGCTCGGTTCCGATGTCTATTGCTATCCCAATCAGATCGTGGTACGCGACACAATGGCGTACGTGGTGAATTCCGGGACCAACGAGATACAGGTGATCGATCTCGTCGCCGAAAGTACGGTCGGTTTCATTTCGACCGGGGCCGGTACCAACCCATACTGGCTGGTCTTCCTCGATGCACAGTATTTCTATGTGACCGAGATGCTGACCAACTCGCTGGCCAAAATTGACGCAACTACCGGCGAGAAAATCGCCGAGGTCGAGGTCGGGATAAGTCCGGAAGGTGTGCTTATTCACGACTACAAAGCGTACGTTGCAATCACCGCCTACGATTTCGATACGTGGAGTTGGGGAGCGGGCAAAGTTGCGGTCTATGATATCGGTAGCGACGCAGTCATGTATGATATCTCAGTGGGGACCAATCCTCAATTTTTGGCTCGTGATACATCGGGTCGAATCCATGTTGTCTGCACAGGAGATTACTGGTCGGCATGGGGGATGGTCTATGTGATTGATCCTGTGGCCGATGTTGTCATTGATTCGGTAGCCGTTGGCGGTTCACCGGGACAGTTGACAATCAGTCCTGACAATATTGCCTATCTGGCCGCCGGGGGATGGGTCGGTGACGGGTATCTGTATTCATACGATGCCGGCTCGCTGGAAGTACTCCACGGCGAGGGCAATCCGATCTATGTCGATTATGGGTGTACGATGGCAGTAGCCTATGCCGATGGTTCCTGTTTTGTCGGAGGTTTCGCAGATTATGTGCGACAGATCGACGCCGATGGCAATACGATGGCTCTTTATGCTCTGGGTGATGGTCCCGCCCATGCGGATTTCAACTATAAACCGGGCGATGTGAATGGTAACGGTGAAACCAACATCTCCGATATTACATATTATATTGATTGGTTGTTTGGTATTCCGCTGGGTTCTCCTCCACCGTATCCGAAGTGGCGGGCCAATGTCAACGGCGATGGCTACTATAATATCAGTGATATCACCTATCTGGTTGCCTACCTTTACGGTATCCCCACCTGACCACCACCGAGAATCGGTCCCACGTGGCTTGATTAGTCTGATTCGTGATTGCATAGCGTTAGGTCACACTCACCTCCGGTCGAAGATGCGCCGAAGCGTGCGAGCAGGACCCAACGCAACGTTATAATTAGTCTGATTGGGGGCAGGCGCGGAGACTGGCCGGTCGTTTATTTTGATTGACTTGCTCGGAGAAAGCATTATATAGGTTTGCCTCCCTTAGTGTCGATCATCTCAATCTTCGAACTCGGCGTGGGTAAAAACAGACTATGAACAGTTGGAGCATGGAATATACAATTGAAGCGGACGTCGATAACTGTATCGTCTATGAGAAGATATATGGTGTCTGGCGAGAGGAGACAGCTCGGTCTTACAGCGAGGATTTCAAGCAGGAAGTGGAACCGCTTATCAAGAAACCATGGGCCAAGCTGGTCGATCTGAGCAATTGGAAGACAGCGTCACACGAGGTTGTACAAATTATCGGCGATCAACTTGCCTGGTGTCGGGAGCATAACATGGTGGTGTCGATCAGCATCATCGACAATCCGGTAACTTACGGTCAGTTGATGCGCATGTTTGCCAAAGGCAAGACCAAGAAAATGTCCCAGACCTTTCGTACGATAGAAGAGGGCCGCAAGGCGCTACGACAGCTTGGATACAAGTTGTAGATTGCCGCGAAAATAATTACGCGCAAGAAGAAGGGCACGTCGGTCAAAGACGTGCCCTTTGTGTATATCAGAATATCGTGGTCGTTTCTATTTGAGGTAGCGGTCGAACCACTTTGCGATCCAGTCGAGACGGGCCAGCCGTCGGTCTGGTCGGCCATGACGCGAAAGGCCGTGGGGTTCGTCGGGGAAACGCACCATCTCGACTTTCTTTTTCATTATTTTCAGCCGGATAAACATCTGGTCGGCCTGCTCTATATTGCAGCGCAGGTCTTTCTCCGAATGGATGATTAAAACGGGTGTTTTGACATTCCTGGAATAGGTCAACGGTGATCGTTTTTCCCAGTTTTCCGGGTTTGTCCATGGCCAGCCATCAAGCTCTCGGTCGAGGTCCCAGCCGATATCGGATGAACCAATAAATGACCTGAAGTCGGAGATAGAACGCTGAGTCACTGCTGCGGCGAAGCGATTGGTTTGTCCGATGATCCAGTTGGTCATGTAGCCACCGTACGATCCGCCGGTAACGCCCATTTTCTTTACGTTGATGAAACGCTGCCGCGTTAACCAGTCGGCGGCGCTCATGCAGTCTTTGTAGTCGAGGTCACCCCAGGTGCCGGTGATGGCATCGGCCCAGGTTTCCCCGCGACCTTGTCCGCCGCGAGGATTTGTATAGAAGACAACGTACCCTCTGGCAGCCATGTACTGCATTTCGTGGAAGAAGCTGTGTCCGTACTGGACGCGTGGGCCGCCATGAATCTGAAGGATCGACGGATACTTGCGGTTGGGGTTGAAATGGGGCGGCGTTACCAGCCAGCCCTGAACATCGGTGCCGTCGAACGATTTGAATTTGACCTCACGAGTACGACCAAGTTTTACGTCGGAGCGCAGGAATCGATTCAGTTCCGTGTGGCGGGCAACTTTCTTCTCGCCTCCGTGTGTCGTCGGGCAGGAGTAGATATCGCCGGGGTTATTGATATCGGCATGAAGGAGGGCTGCTTTTTTGGTCTTGCCGCTTATAGCGTAGCCATTGATATGACACTTGCATTGGAAAATTCCGGTCGGCTTGCCGCCAGCGGCAGGGATCGAATACAGATTGGTCCTGCCGGTATCGGAGGTCAGGAAAAATATGCGCTTGCCATCGGCCGACCATTCAATTGGCGAAATGAAACTCGGTTCACCCAGATCGGTAATCGACTGATCGTACGCCGATCGATCATATCTCGGCATCAGGTCGCGGGCTTTCGGTTTGCCGGAGAGGCCGACTTTCCATACGTGATAGCATGACACGCCCCATGCTTCTTTGGGGTTGTCGTGTCCGAGATAGGCGATAGTTTTGCCATCGGGGGAGAATTTCGGAAGCTCGACCGGTCCCGGCGGGGTTGCGATTTTTCTCTCCTTGCCACCCTTGAACGGAATGACAAAAAGGTCCTGCATCAGGAACGCTATGTCGGGGTCTTTTTGCCGATTGGAAACATAGGTGACCGAGCGACCGTCGGGGGAGATGCACGGACTCAGGTTGTCACGCTTACCGGTAGTTATTTTTCGCAGCTTGCTGTCGGCAACATTGAGCGCATACACTTGAAACGTATCATTGGGAAGATAACCGAGACCGTCAAGCCGGAAGAATATCCTGGTGACGTGACGATAAACCGGCGGTTCTTTTTTCTTCTTTTCGTCCTTAATGTAGTGCGAATCATTGTAGCGCAGGCTGAACAGCAGCGATTTTCCATCAGGTGTCCACTGCAGATCAGAGATAGCGCCATCCAGTTCGACGATCTGTTTTTCGGCTCCACCTGATGATGGCATAAGGTAGATGCCGGTTTTCTTATCGCGGGTAGAGATAAACGCAATCTGCCGGCCATCGTGCGACCAGATTGCCGCTTTGTCGTTTTGATTGCCGTGCGTGAACTGTCGTTTCTCTCCGGTGGCGAGGTCACACATGAAGATGTTGGAGAAGTACTTATTTTCTTTTTTGTCCATCCGTTCGACCGTGTAGGCAACGGTGCTTTCAGCGGGGTTTATCGAGACGGAGGTTGGTATTCTCAGGCGAAACAGGTCTTCACCAGAGATGCCCGGTTTTCGAGAAACCTTGCGCGTCACTTTTTTCATAGTATGCTCCTTATGACTAACCTTTTGAATGGCCGAATGGTAGTGGCTCTTCTCCATCACCGCAAGCGGAATCGTGCCGGGTCGGTCTTCGCCATTGACACTTCGGTCGCCACAACTTATGGTACGATGTGAATCTATCTGTGCGCACCAGCCTGTCATCTTTTTTTCAACAGTACTATCTATATGCGATTCTGGGTGGCATCGTGCTGTTGTATCTGCCGCATCTTCCACGATTCTTCTTTGCCGATGACTGGCTTTGGCTGGATTACGGACAAGCCGCGCTGGCTGATCCGCTGAAGCTGATCGAGAGGTCGGTGTACGGATATTACCGCCCACTGTACGTGCTCTACATGGGTTTACTGCATGCTTTGTTCGGGCTGAAAGCTTTTCCGATGGCGCTGGCGAATCTCGGTATCCATCTGCTGAACTGCATCCTGTTGCGGCAACTGTTGGTAAGGCTGGGGGCTGACCGCTACATTACGATGATCGCGACTCTTTTCTTTGGTTTCTATTTCTTAAGCTGCACTTCGGTAGCCTGGCTGTCGGCGGGATGCGATCTGGCGATGCTCGCTTGTCTGTTGGGTTGTTGCCTCGCTATAATTACCTACTACGATCATCCGTCAACCCCTCGCTGGTTGCTTGTGGTCCTGCTCGGCATGGCAGCGACTTTGTGTAAAGAGAATGGTCTTGCCTGGATGGGGTTGTTTATTGCCTATCCATTCTTGAAGGGCGGTGAGTTTCGGAGACGAGCATACACTGTCGGTATTCTGGGTGCACTGGTGGTAGTCGCTTGCTACTTAGTTTTCTACTTTGCGACACGGGTCGTGGTTGAGAAGGAGTTGCTGTTGTCGTGGGATACTCCGATGCATCTCTGGTATTTTTCAGTTTACCTTTTTGTTCCGCTGTCGCGCCGATTTGTAGCTCATCTGGATAACAGCCTCAAATTGGTCTTGCTGGCGCTTCGCAGCGCTCTGGTTCTTGCCATTCCGGTGATGTGCTGGTGGGTCATCGTGCGGAAGAAATTGTCGGAGCGCTTCTTTTTGGTATGGTTGGTTTTTCTTCTATTGCCAATAGCTCTCTTTGACTGGGGAGTCGGCCTGTTTGATCTGTACCCCGATCTGTCAGCATCGCGATTCATGTACGGTGCAGTACCGGCGGCGGCCGTGATTGTCGGCATTGTTGGTGCGTCACTTCTGAAGAAAGTAGCCCGCCCTATCTGGTTTGTGTTACCTGTGCTCGCGGCAGGTTTGGTCGTTGATTTTGTTGTCGTTGAAAAGGTGACGGCACTGTACCGCTATAAACAGGAGACCACCGAGGTTGTTTTTCGGCAGTTGGTAGATACACAGGAAAAATGGAGCGACTGCGATAATTTGATTATTGGGGCTGACGACAGTACTACTTTCAAGTACCTGTTTGGCCAGCAACCGGAGGTGCTTGAAAGAATGTGTTATTTTGCCTGTGGACGGCGAATTACGATCCAACTCGATGCAAATGAGAAAACGTCGCGGCCCTGGTGCCGCCTTCGATGGATTACCGATAAGGGCCGTTTTGAAATTTAATCTCGGTTTTGACCAAGAAAAAACTTGCATAAGTATGTCGGGGATAGTAACTTGAAGTATCAATCAGGCAGGGAGTTGCCTGAGAATATACTCGTTTATTTCTATTCAAACCTCAATACGCTCCTATAGATGAGCGATCGGAGGAAATCATGAAAGCATTCAGAGTTCTAATTATCCTTGGCATGGCAGCCTTTCTTTTCGGGTGCAGCGAGCAACCAACCGACCCTGCCACTCCTCCTGGGGCAAATATTATGGAAGTCGAATTGCCGTTCTCAATTCAGGACC
>DAOWIM010000134.1 GCA_030640905.1 bacterium | reverse complement strand
GGGATAATCGCCAAGTTTGGATGGGAAGGTTATTTCGATGCAACGGTTGGGGGGAACGAAGTGCCAAAAGTCAAACCCGACCCCGCGGCGTTTCGGTTGGCTCTCAAGCGGCTGGGTGCTGATGCCGACGATTCGCTGGTTATTGGCGACACCATCAATGACATTCTGGCGGCGCAGGCTGTTCCGATGAAAGTCGCGGCTGTCAGGTCACCATTTGGAGACGGGGCAGAGGTTGAGGCGGCTCGGCCCGATCATCTGCTGGAATCAATAGAGGAACTGCCACAGATACTGTCATGATGCAGACAAGGAGTTTTCGCTGATGTCGCTTGTTTATGTTCATTCATTCCAATCGCCAATCGGCAAGATCACACTCGCTTCTTCCGATGCCGGACTGGCCATTATCAAACTGTCCGGGGAACGCTCTGCCGATTTTCAGAAGATGCTGGCGAAACGTTTTGGCAAATTCGAGAAAGCTTCCGGGGGGACAACCAACAAGAAAGCCCAGAAACAGATACTCGCCTACTTGAGCGGTAAGCGGCAGACTTTTGATATCGAACTCGATATCGAAGGCACCCCGTTCCAGAAGAAAGTGTGGCAGCGTGTGCGGAAAATTCCCTATGGTGCCACGACGACCTATGGCCAGATTGCACGGTCGATACGAAACGACGGTGCTTCTCGGGCAGTTGGATCGGCCAATGGTCGTAACAATCTGCCACTGATAATCCCGTGCCACCGGGTTGTCGCATCATCCGGCCTGGGGGGATACGGTGGCGGTTTGGTAACAAAGAAAAAACTGTTGAAGATAGAAGGAAGTCTCTAAATCAGACTATAGTTGAGATAGCCTGTATCCCGCCCGGCAATGGTATAGCGTCGTCAAAACAGGCGTTCATTACGGGCGAATTCGAAATTGGAGCGAACTATGGACCCACGTGTGAAAAAACTAGCCCGAGTGATAGCGCGTTACTCTCTTGGACTGAAGAAAGGGCAAGTCGTTCAGATAGTTGGTGAACCGGCGGCCCTTCCCCTCATCAAAGCAATGAACAACGAAGTGATCGATCTCGGCGCACAACCTGTTGTCGATCTGTCTATCCCCGACAACGAAGAGTACATGTTGAAGCATGGCTCCGATCAGCAACTCAAATTTTTGCAACCATGGGCGCGACTGAAAGTCAGCAAGATAGATGCATACGTTGTCTTTCTCGGTGGCGAGAATACGCGGTATCTGGCCAGTGTTGATCCCAAAAAACAGGCTCAGGTCCGTTTGAACCGCAAGAAAATCATGGACCTGTTCTATCGTCGCGTGGAGAAGAAGGAGCTCCGGTGGTGTCTGACTTTGTTCCCCACCATTTCAGCCGCTCAGGAAGCGGACATGTCGCTGATCGATTACGAGGACTTCGTGTATGGAGCCGGTCATCTGGGTGCAACCGATCCGGTCAAGCATTGGCTGAAGGTTCGGAAGGAACAGGCGCGCCTGGTCAAAATCCTCAACCGGATTGACCAGTTGCATTTCAGGGCCGAAGGTACCGACCTCAAGCTTCGGGTCAAGGGTCGCAAGTGGGTCAACTGTGCCGGTGAGAATAATTTCCCCGACGGTGAAATATTCACCGGACCGATTGAGAATTCTGCCGAAGGAACGATTCGGTATACCTTCCCGGCTATCTTCATGGGTAAGGAAGTCGAGGACATTACCCTGACATTCAAGAAGGGCAAAGTCGTTGATTTTAGTGCCGCCAAGAATGAGGCGCATCTGAAATCAATGATTGAGTTGGACCGAGGAGCGAAGTATATAGGTGAGGTTGCTATCGGTACGAACTATGACATCAAGACCTTCACCAAGAATATCCTCTTCGACGAAAAACTGGGCGGCACCTGCCATCTTGCTCTGGGTAATTCGTTCGCTGAGACCGGCTCAAAAAACAAGAGTTCGCTGCATTGGGACATGATCTGTGACCTGAAGAAGGGCGGTGAAATCATTGCCGACGGCAAGACGATTTATCGCAATGGCAAGTTCCTGATATAGAGAAAACAGGAGTTAACAGATGGACGAGAAGGCGATTTCTTGCCACTCCATATTGAATACAGAAAGGTCGGTGTTGTTACGCCGGCCTTTTTCCTGGATTTGTGATCAGGGTATGGGGGGCGCCGGACCGGTGGGGATGCCGAAAAGATACGCGATAAGGTAGGCGATATCAGAGATATTGGTACTCAGGGTAGCGTTAGCGTCACCGGCCTGTATCGTCACCGGCTTTGGCCCAATCGGAATACCAAAGAGATAGCTCACCAGATGGGTGACATCAGAAATGTTAATGGCGCCGCTGCCGT
>DAOWIM010000268.1 GCA_030640905.1 bacterium | reverse complement strand
TAGCCTGTTTTATGTCGATTGGAGCTTGGGTCAATATCGACGCTTTCATACTTCCATAAACCACTTTATCGACCAGTATTCAAATGGAGCAGGCGGGGATCGAACCCACGACCTCCACGTTGCGAACGTGGCGCTCTCCCAACTGAGCTACTGCCCCAGTCGACACAAATATCTCATTCTCATTATCGTCCGTTGAGTCCAGATCGTCACCATCCCGAACCTCACGGGCGATACAGGATAATATACGAAAAATCACTGGCCAAGAGGTTTTTTGCCCAGAGAAGAATTGACTTCCGGCAAGGCTCAGATTCTGATCCCAACAAGGATCGAAAATGCTCGATTATGTACAGTCAGAGTCTGGAGCTTATAGGCATAACCAAAATCGTGGTGGTAGAGACCCTCAAGGAAAAGCGCCACCGGACCTATCTGCAACTCCTGTCCCAGACCGACGGTCACGCCAAAAACCGAACTCTCAAAATCGTCATAACGCCATTTGAATACCGTCTCACCGTGATAGCTGACCTGCTTGTCAATCCGCGGCCCGGCCAGAGCATAAAACCGCCCCAGAGAAATAGGCAGTCGTGTTTTTAGCAGAAGCGAAACGGATACGTACCTTACATAGTTGCTTGACGGAACAATCGTGGGATAACCGAAGTAGTTAGTTGTGAGCATGTTAACTTTCATGCCCTTAGTAACGTAAGAAACCTCACCTCTTGCAGAGAGTCCACCCGTGATTGTAACCTCTGCCAACAGGCCACACTCAATGTCATGGCGCCAGTCGAGTTTAGGATCATCAATGTTAGAATAGTCATAATGTTGTCGTGACGCGGTCACACCCAGCTTAAGGCCAATAGATGAACCCGCCAGCGTCGATCCAGCGACAAGAGTTGCGAGCAAGAACCATAAAATAAGCGTTTTTTTCATTGTTCGTCTGTTCCCCTCCCTAATAAGCTACTCCGAACCTGAGACCGATTATCGGGTTTGTTTCCACATCGACCTCGCTGTTGCCACCATCAGTTCCTGTGACAGAAAATTCAAGAACGTAGGAATACCGCTTGTTGACGAGAAACGCTGCCTCGACCAACACTTTCCAGGTCATGTATTCGGTTTTTTTCATGGGGCGGAATTCGGCCAAATAGGCATACCCGATGGCAATCCCCGGCTTCACCGCCACCGAGCTGCCCCTGCGATGCAGGACTCGCTTGATCCCGAGACTGACATCAATCATCCACTGACGCTCATCGACAACATTGATATCCAGCAAATCAATCGCCGGACTGAGCAACAGCCGGTGCATAATCGGTATGTCATAGAAAACACCGGCATACAGCCCAACCTTGGTCGTGTAGTCGGTTGAATTCGGTCGTGGCACCTTCCAATTCATCGAGAAATCAGTGGCGGCAATCCATCCCGCCTTAATGCCAAAGGCACCTCTTTCAAGCCGTTTGTCCGCTGCAACCGCTCCGGCCACACCAAATAGCATGATAATGACCAATAGCAGCGCTGTCTTGTTTATCTGTGAATTTGTAATGATACTTCTCACCAACAATCACTTTCTCCGACCCAATATACCGAATAGTCGGATAAATCAAAATATGATTCCGCCAACCGGCTTTTTGTACTATATTAGACGTCTATGAGCTATCTGGTGTTTGCCCGCAAGTACCGACCAATGCTGTTTGAGGATGTGGTCGCTCAGGAACATGTGACTACCACCCTGCAAAATGCAATCCGCAACGAACGGGTGGCCAGCGGCTATCTTTTCTGCGGCCCTCGTGGTACCGGCAAGACTACTACCGCCCGCATTCTGGCCAAGGCACTCAATTGCAGCGAAGGCCCAACTCCGACTCCGTGTGGTAAGTGCTCAAGCTGTACGGAGATCACCAGTGGCTCTTCGTTAGACGTGCTGGAAATTGATGCGGCCTCCAATACAGGCGTCGATGATATCCGCTCTCTGCGGGAAAATGTTCGCTACCTTCCGGCTTCCGGGCAAAAACGGATTTACATCATTGATGAAATCCACCGTCTTTCCGCGGCTGCCTTCGATGCTCTGCTCAAGACTCTTGAAGAACCGCCTCCGCATGTCATTTTCATCTTTGCCACGACCGAACCGACAAAAGTGCCGGAGACAATTCTTTCCCGAACCCAGCGGTTTGACTTCAAACGCGTCTCCGCAATTGACCTCGCCCGTCATCTTGGTAATATCGCCGAGAAGGAGAAGATGGTCGTCGAGGCTGGAGCTCTCAAGACAGTCGCGCGCAAGGCCGATGGATCGGTTCGTGATGCTCTGTCGTTACTGGATCAGATCGCGGCGTACGCCGGTGAGAAAATAACCGAAGCGGATGTCATTGCGGCCCTTGGTCTGGTTGATTCCCAGTTGCTATTTGATTTTACCGCAGCCATCGCAGCTCGGGACAGCAAAGCTGCGCTGGGATTGATCGACACAGCTTTCCAGGCTGGAGTCGATGTCAACGATTTTGTCGGTGAACTTATGGAGCATTTCCGACTTCTTATGGTCTTGAAAGCCGACCCCGAACTGGCCTCACCCCTCGGTCTGACCGGTGATGACATGGCCAGACTCACCGAACAGGCCGGCTATTTTCAGATTGGCGACATCATCCGTTTGATGAAGATGGGCGCCGACCTCAACTACGATCTCAAAAGCGGTCTGGATCATCGCCTGGTACTGGAAGTAGCGGCTGTCAAGATGGCTGAGATGGAGGCGACTGTTCGGCTGCAGGAAATCCTTACCGCGCTGAAAGACCCGACCGGTACAAATGGACGCGGCGATCTGTTCGGCCAATCAGAAAAAAAAAAAGGATGACCGACCGGTAGCAATTCGGTCCGATCAATCCGATACCCCCACGCCAGAGACTACCCCGGAAATTGCCGGCACTTCGCCAAGGACACTCAACCTGCCGATCATTAAGGCAGGGTGGGAGGCATTTCTGACAATTCTCAGAGGGAAAAGCCAGATGCTGGCCTCTCTGTTGAGCATGGGGAAAGTCAGAGGGTTTGAAAATAATATGATCAAAGCGGCCTTCGGCACAGCCGAAGCGACAAGTGTTCAGGTAATTGAGAAAAAGGAAAACTACAAGACGATCACCGACTGTCTCCGAGAACACTTTCGGGCTAATGTCGGTATAAGTTTCGATGTGGACGAATCGATTCGCAGCCCTCAACGCAGCAATCAGAACGGCGCCATGTCCCGAGATCAGGTCGAGGACCTTGTTGAGAAATCACCTCGACTGAAAAAGCTGATGGAGAAGGTTAACGGTGAAGTCATTGGTATGCGAAAAATCAAGTAACGAACAACATAGCAATTCAGGAGAAAACAATGAGTAAAGGTGGTCTCGGAAATATGATGAAGCAGGTCCAGCAGATGCAGGCCAAGATGCAGCAGATGCAGGACGAACTGGCCAAGCTGGAAGTAGAAGGCACCGCCGGTGGCGGCATGGTCAAGGTTGTATCCAACGGTAAGAACGAAATCGTCTCCATTACAATCGATCCGGAAGTTGTCGACAAAGACGATATCGAAATGCTGCAGGACCTTATTGCCGCAGCGGTAAACCAGGCACGTCAGAAGGTGCAGGAAATTCAGCAGGAACAGATGTCATCGATTACCGGTGGCCTCAATATTCCGGGCATGAATCTCCCCTTTTAAGGAATCAGGTATAAACGATGTTCAAATCGGCGGCATCTATTGAGAAACTGGCTAATCGACTGGCCCGTCTCCCGGGGATCGGGAGAAAATCTGCCACCCGCCTGGCCTTTCATATTCTGAAACTGTCACGAGAGGATGCTTTCGAACTGGCCGACTCTATCCGCGAGGTTAAAGACAAGGTCGGGTTTTGTTCGATCTGCAACAATATCTCCGAGAGCGATCCGTGCCGTATTTGTTCGGACCCGCAGAGAAAGCAGGATGTCATCTGTGTGGTCGAAGAAACTTCGGATGCGGCCGCTATGGACAAAGTCGAGGAATTCGATGGTCTCTTCCACATTCTTGGCGGCTGCCTCTCGCCGCTGGACGGGATCGGTCCCGATGATCTGAAAATTATGGGACTGATAACGCGTCTGAAAAAGGGTGTTACCGAAGTGATCATAGCCACCAATCCGAATGTCGAGGGCGAGGCTACAGCCGTTTATCTGGCCGGGTTGATTCGTCCGCTCGGTATCAAGGTCACTCGAATTGCAAGGGGGCTCCCGGTTGGCTCCGATCTGGAATACGCTGATTCGGCAACCCTGACCAGAGCCATGGAAGGGCGACAGGAGTACTGAGCGCGCTATGAACGAACGGTTGAACAGAAGTTCCAGAGACACCTATTTTCTATTCGGCATCGCCGCCCTCGCTGTACTGGGACAAGTAGTCGGCCCTCGCCTCTTTGGTAACTGCTGGGCTTTTCTCCATTGGCAACTATCGCCGCTCTGGTATCCAATCGTATGGATACTGGCCACCGCCGGTCTGCTGGCCTTTTCAAATCAAATAATCGCCGGGTTGGAGCGGGTGGTGCAAGTCAAACGATCCGGCATCGTCGCAGCTTTCGGATTGTTCGCTCTCTTTGTCTTTTTCCAGATCGACTCTATCATCGGTGGCGGAGGCAATCTACGAGTCGCTCAGATCGCACAAACTGAGACAGTCATTCATCGTTACTTCGAGTTTGGCGTATCGTTGGTGGTATCGGCTCTCTACTACCTTGTTGATCTGGTCGGAGTCGAAGGTGAACGCGCCGGTATGTACGCATGGAAAACACTGGCCTGGATTTGTTCGGCGCTGTCAATCCTGGCCGCGGTGAATATCTCCCACGAACTATCCGCCCAACGAATCAAACGCCTGCTCCTGTTCCTGATTTTGTTTATGGGGCCACAGACAGTTCTATATTTTGGATTTGCCGGAGTGGAACCGGTAGTGGTTGCTTTCACCCTCTGGTTTGCATTGCTGGCTATCAGAATTGAGCGAGAATTTACTACCAATCGCCTGCTGGCAGTGTGGCTGCTGGTTATTGTCGCAGTTATTTTTCACTACACGCTTCTCTTTCTGCTGCCGGGCGCCATATTCCTGACCGTCCAGAGCCGGAGACGAAAGAGATCGAACGCTGCCATCGGTGTATCACTGGCGGGCATGCTGGCCCTCGTTGTCGGATGCTATTTCTGGGCAACGAGTAACCTTGAGTTCTCCAGCTTTGTTCTCCTCCTGGAAGGCAAGAATCCGCACGGAGACTACGGCCTCTTATCGGCGCGTCACCTCGGAGACTATGCCCAGTTGCTGTTTGTTGCATTCCC
>DAOWIM010000061.1 GCA_030640905.1 bacterium | reverse complement strand
GTCGGACATGAGTGGATCGCCACCGTCAATGACGAAACCGATGATCACAGTTTGTACCTGATCAGCCCCTCCCTATCCGCCCCAGAGATCACCCAACTGACTGAAACACAGGTTTACAATGTTTCCGGCTCTTCGGTATCTGCCGCCAGGGACGGGTCCGGCCTGATCTTTGTTGATAGCGATAACTATATCAGGGTCATTGCCTCCGACGGTTCATCCGAGGCTGTGATAAGTTCAACCGGCAAATGGAAATCAGTCGCGCTATCCCCTGACGGGACAAGGTTGGCTGCAACCTCCATATATATTGATGGTTCGATATATATATTTGATTTTGTCAACCCAGAAAACAACAAAGTGGTTCGTCTCAGGCGTCCTACAACGGGCGAAGGGCTTTCTTCGGGCATAACGCTGTTCGCCGACGCACTTGAGTGGAACTTGACAGGAGATTACCTGATCTATGATGCTTATAACCTTGTGGAACAGATTGACGGACCGGGAATCAGCTTCTGGGACATCTGTCTGATGCAGGTTGACGACGAGGTGATAATCCCGGTGTTCACATCTGCTCCAGGCGTCAATATCGGTAACCCGGCTTTTGCCAGTACCAACGATATCATATTCGCCCTTGATATCACCGATGACAATTCCGGGACCAGCTACGTCGCCGCGTTTAATCTCTTCACAGGTTACGGCTATTTGTTAGAAGAAAATCTTGGAAATCTGAGTTACCCAGACTACTCGTCCGACGATACCAGGATAGTGTTTCAGCGGCAGGTAGGCGGAGTTAACACCATTCGACAGATTTCCGTAGACTCGACTAAGCTTCAACCAGTTGGTTACTCCGTGCCCTGGATCGAAGAGGGAGGACTTCCGACATGGTTCACGATTGAGCAGAACTGCTGCCAGGGCCTTCGTGGCAACGCCAACGGCGATGCCGAGGACAAGACCAACATTGGCGATGTTACGTATCTGATAAACTATCTGTTCGGAATACCTCCTGGACCGGAGCCTGTCTGTCGAGAAGAAGGCAACGCGAATGCGGACGTTGAGGATAAGATCAATATTGCTGACGTAACCTACTTGATAGACTACCTCTTCGGAATCCCCCTCGGCCCAGCACCACCGGCCTGCCCATAGATAGTGATATGGTTTGTGTCGGGTTTCTTGCCGCCCATGTCGGCTGAAAACCCGACCTACCCCAACGGCCGCATCAATTCCCGTATCGTCGCCAGGTGTTGGTCGTCATGCTCAGCGGCAAAATACGCCATATCGCACAATCGCATCGGAACATTTAACCGCGGATGCTGCACGACACGGCTGACGATCTCATCATCAACCGATTCCAACCGCGCCACAAAACCGGTCCGCACCTCTCGGAACTTCGCCAGCACTTCGGCAAGCTCCACCGCGTTGTAGTCGGCATCATAGGTGCGACGATTGGACATATCAGCGGCGCGAAGAGTCTCCACACCCTCAATAAAATCGTCTATCCGACCGTCGTGTAGCCCCTCAACCTGTATCAGATGCCCAACATGCTCCTGAATTGACCAGCCCTCCCCCGGCGATTTGATCGCAACCTCTTTTGGAATCACACAGACCATCTGCTCCAGTCGTACCGGCGTACCGCGCAGACGCTCGAGAATACACGGAAATAATCCGACCGGAAAATTGAATTCAAACTTACGATCAATCCATCGTGTGCGTGTAATCATTTGGCAAACCTCTCCAGCATCCCGTTACTACCGTCTATATATAAATCTTGCCTTCGCGCAAAGACACACTTTTATTGACCCAACAATGACACTTGGAGTAATCCTGTCGCCTCATGCAATGGTTTGATAACTTCTGGGCTGAAGCAGTAGAGATTGCCTGGGGACTGCCGTTGGCGGTTCTTCTGATCGCTGCCGGTCTATACTTCACATTCGCATGCCGCTTCCTTCCGTTCCGCGGACTAAGACATGCTATCGACATCCTCCGAGGCAAGTTCGACAACCCCGATGATCCCGGCGAGATCAGCCATTTCCATGCGTTGTCATCGGCGCTGTCGGCTACCATCGGGATGGGTAACATATCGGGCGTCGCGGTAGCAATCGCATTGGGTGGACCGGGGGCGATATTCTGGATGTGGCTGGCCGGACTCGTCGGCATGGCCACCAAATTTTTCACCTGTACCCTCGCTGTCCTTTATCGCAAGAAGGACGAAGACGGCATCGATCAAGGCGGCCCGATGTATTTCCTTGAGATCGGCCTCGGTAAAGCGTTCAAACCGCTGGCTATCATCTTTGCGATCTGCGGCATGATCGGATGTCTGGCGATGTTCCAGATCAATCAGCTTTCCGGTTTGTTGCACGCCGATTACGGCATTAGCCGCATCGGCACCGGACTGGTCGGAATGGTTCTGGTCGGTATCGTTATCGTCGGCGGGATCGTACGAGTCGGACAGGTCGCATCAAAAGTCGTTCCGGCGATGTTTCTCCTCTATGTCGGCGCAGCATTATATATCGTCCTGACCAACCTCTCGCTCGTACCCGATATCATAGTCTCGATCTTCTCAGCAGCATTCGGCGGCGAGGCTATTGTTGGCGGCGGGACCGGTCTGGCGGTTCGTCAGATTATGATAACCGGTGTCAAACGAGCGGCTTTCTCCAATGAAGCCGGTATCGGCACCGCTCCGATGGCCCACGGCGCGGCCAAAACAAAAGAACCGATTCGCGAAGGTCTGATCGCCATGCTCGGACCATTTTTCGACACACACATTGTGTGTACTTTGACCGGTCTGGTGATTCTTATAAGTGGTGTCGCAGCCGAATCGGATGGCGTCCTGATGACAGCCAATGCGTTCGAGAGAATGATCCCCCTGACCGGTCGCTACATTCTGACGCTGGTTATTATTCTGTTCTCGGTTTCAACAATGATTTCCTACTCATACTATAGCCTCAAATGCGCCAAATACCTTTTTGGGAAACGACTCGGCCAGCAATATGTCTGGGTGTATCTGATCTCGTTACCACTGGCGGCGATCTGGAGCCAGGACACCGTGCTGAACATAATCGACACCAATTTCGCGATCATGGCTGTCCCGACCCTGGTCGGCTCGTTACTTCTGTCGGGCAAAGTAGTCCGCGCCCTCAAAGATTACTACCAACGGATGGGGTTGTAGAGTTTGATCTTATTGCCCCAATTCTAATGTAGCGTTATTCCGGTGTTGACTCAGTTACACGCAACTCCAGCGTGCTCTATAGCTCCCGTTAAGGGCATAGCGGTGGTGGTGGCCCCAGTGGAATCCCGTACAGATAGTCGATCAAATAGGTTACATCTGCGATGTTAATTGTTTCCTGGATGTCTCCGTTAGCATTGCCTTCAGCGCGACAGACCGGTGCCGGTCCGAGTGGATTACCGAAGAGATAATTGTTGAGATATGTGATATCAGCGATATTGACTCTCTCAAAGTAGTCGCCGTTGGCATTCCCGCGAACACCCACACAGCACTCACCGTGTTCGTGCCAGATATCGCGTATTGCCCGGATATGATCATAAGAAGGATTCTGAAACCACGTTTCCCAGAACTCGTCGATGTTGTCAGGGCGGTGGCCGTTGACATCTCGGTCCAACAGGGCGCTGAGGATGTTGTCAATGCCGTTACTGAGGCTGTCCATAATGTTGTCAGGATGGTGCGGGAGGGTATAAGACCCCCAATCCACATATCCACTGTAATCATCATCTGCTGCATCGTAAATGTCCCAGAGGATACCGGCGACAGCTCCTTCGTTTTCTTCTCCAAGAACATTCACTGATCCATAAGTATTACGGATTGAGCCCGCTCTACCCCATTCGCCGTTCTCAAAGTTAACCCAAGTTGTATCGATAAAATCGTTCCAAGTGTTTACTTGGATAGGGTCTTCCCGTACGACCCCTGACCACCAGTGGGCAAACCCTTCCATAGCCGCGAACTGAGGGTTGTAAACCCCATAAATCACATGGTAGTTTATCCCTACCCATCCGGTGTCACAGAAATCCAGCGAAAACGCTATCTTGTGGCCATACTCGTGAAGGATAACGTCCCTGTCATACGTATCCGGCCACAAATTAGTAGCATCACCGGCAGAATCATTAACAAAAATATAATCCTGGTAAGGTAGGTAGCCAGTTGAAAGTGTGTCCTTGTTCAGTACCACCTGCACCACGCCAGGATTGTCCATAGGTCCAGATCTAAACTCCAGCCATTTCCGATAACTGTCAAGCACAACATCAGCAATAAAGAAGGGTCCGCTTGAATCGAGTGGAGCCACTATTACCGTGTCATAAACTCCGCTGGGTAAATCATCTCCAACGGGAATCTGTATTCTGTAAATGTCACCATTATAGCTTTCGGTAACATAAGCTGCTTCGTTTTCAGCATAAATGCGAAAAAACACATCTTGTGCGTCCATTCCCCACTCGTCATCATTTTCTACCGGGCCAAGAGAAAACCACCCGTCGTTTTCTGTGTAATCACTTGCTAACAGTTGATCGGACAGAGGCCATTGGTCATCATCCCACATTTCGATTCTCACGCCGCGCATCGGAGTTTGATTTGTATCAGGCGGAACCGGATCGAGATAATATAGATATCCTGAAAACGCTATCGAATCGTACGCTTCTATCGTAAAGCAATGCGGCCCATCCCAGGCGGGATAATATATCGACCCTGAAGGTAAATTCCACAACCAGGCATTACCGGGTGGATACCAGCATGAGTCGAGACACAAAGTGTAACCGTCATACATAGGGTCTATTCTAGTTGAAATAAGAAAAACAACCTGATCAAAGCCAACCGGGATGCCATTTTC
>DAOWIM010000192.1 GCA_030640905.1 bacterium | reverse complement strand
TCTTCTTCTGGGTGTTGTCTCAATTACGCGGGTGAGCTGGGGCTCTATCCAACGTCGCAGCGATGGCTGGGGGTACAGGGCTTTGACTCTTCTCGGCGTTTTTGCGATGGCTATTCCATCGGTACTTTCTCCAACCTGGTCGACTGCTTTTGGCCGGGCCGATGGATCAATCTACGACTGGCTTTTCAATTATCTTCAGATGCCCATGATGTCCACGATGTTCGCCACGCTGGCGTTCTATATTGCCTCGGCTGCTTACAGAGCGTTCCGGGCACGAACCGCCGAAGCGACGTTGCTATTGATAACGGCTACTCTCGTTATGCTCTGGCGAGTGCCGATGGGTGAATATTTCCTCAATCTGTTTCCGGGTGATATACCATCGTTGCTCAACACCTACATTATGAATGGCGTCAACCTTGCTGTGCAGCGCGGTATTATGATTGGCGCTGCGCTCGGAGCGGCTGCGATGTCGCTGCGGATCATGCTCGGTATCGAGCGCACTTACATGGGGAAGGGATAAAGCCGTGAGTTTCTGGGATAAAGTGGAAGGGATTGATCGGCGATGGATTTACCTGATGGTAGGTCTAATGGTATTGATTCCGTTTATCTTTCCGGCAAAATTCCCCATAAGCATTACGCCCGAAGCTCAGTCGCTGTTTGATGCCGTTGAAGCTGTTCCCGATGGATCGACAGTGATGGTTGTTTTTGACTATTATCCATCCACCATTGCCGAATGCGAGCCGATGGCTGTAGCGGCGTTCCATCATTTCTTCCGCAAGAATTGCAAGATCATCACATTGTCAAACATCCCTCTTGGTGGTCCTTCGATGGCCGAGATGGTTTCGCGGAGTATGGCCGAGCAGTACGGCAAAGAATACGGCATTGATTTTGTAAATCTGGGTTACAAATATGGATATGTAGCAGTCCTGTCGGGTATGGGGGTTTCGATTGAATCAATCTTCCCCGCCGACAACAGCGGCACACCGCTCTCCGAGCTACCGCTGATGGACTCTATTGTGAATTACGAACAGGTCGCCTTTATTTGGGAAATAGCCGACAATGCGACTGCCGATTACTGGGCGTCAATTGTAAATGCCCAATATGGTGTACCGATGGTATGCGGCGCGACGGCAGTGATGGCTCCCAAGTTCTATGCTTTTGTTGCCGCCGGTCAGTTTCTGGGACTACTGGGTGGTATGAAAGGGGCGGCTGAGTATGAATTGTTGCTTGGCGAGACGGCGGCGGCGACAGTCGGCATGGGCGCTCAATCGTTGGTGCATCTGCTGATAATCGGGTTGGTGATACTCGGCAATCTCGGGTTTTTCCTGGGACGCCGTTATCGGGAGAAAAAGAGATGACTGCGGTCGAGATTCTGCAGATCTGGATTATCGCCTTTTTCACTCTGGCGCTCTTCTCCTTCATGTATAAGGATAATCCGGTTTACAAGGTGGCCGAGCATATCTTTGCCGGGCTAACCGCCGGCTATCAGGTTGGTCTGATCTGGGATACGATCATACTTCAGCAAGTGTGGGACCCGATGATAGGCGGAAAATACTATCTTATCATTCCCGGTATTCTTGGTTGTCTGATGTTCACACGTTTTTCCAGCCGGTTCTCATGGGTATCGAGAGTCTCGCTGGCCTTTGTCATGGGCGTAACCTCTGGGATATTCCTGATATCGCAGCTTCACGGACTGGTTTTGCCTCAGATGCGGGACACGATGATACCGTTGGTTGATGGTGGTGGTTTTGGCGCGTCATTACTGGCGGTAATAGTCGTGGTGGGCGTCCTCTCGACGTTGATATATTTCTATTTTTCGAAAGAACACACCGGTGCCCTTGGCGTTACCGCCAAAGTAGGTATCTGGTTTATTATGATTGCGTTCGGAGCGCACTTCGGATACACCGTCATGGGACGTGTGTCGTTGCTGATCGGTAGAATGCAATTTCTTGTAGAGGATTGGGTTGGCTCGTTCGCTCATATTTTCTGATCAAGCTCCGAGATAATCTGAATAAGGAGTTTTCCTGTTATGAAATTACTATCCGGCAAAGCAATACTTATTGGTCTCCTCTTGGCGTTGGTGGCGGCTTGCGGCTCAAACGGCTCCGGAGATACTTCCTATAATACCAAAACCAATCCGAGGAACTTTCCTCAATTGGCTATTGACCTGCTGGACAACATCGAGTCGGGCAAGCTGGCCGACTATGATGCAATCGTGGGCGCTTTTGGAGAGCTTTATATTGACCACTCCGATCTTCTGGACAACACCGCCTGGCAATCAGTAGTCAACCAGTTGGGACATCATTTCCGCCAACGAGCTGATAGCCTCGCCGGTGAGGGTGTCGGGCATTATTCGACCGCAGCCGGGATGTACATCCTGGCCTCGTTCGCTCGTCCCAGTGATCCGGATATCAAACATCTTTCACGCCTATTTCAGGTTTGGACGGAAGGTGTTGAAGATACGGCTCTGGCCGTTTACCAGGATATCAAGGGCAGGACAAATCTGGCCTATCAGATTGATCGCGCCCGAACTTTCTTTTTTGGCAGCGACCTGCAGCGGGAATTTGCCGAAAAGTATCTGATTGAGCAAGCGCTTCGCCCGTTGACAACAGCCGATCCGTCCGCCACCGGACAATTGTCTCCGTCGCGACGAGCTTTTCTGGCATCGGTCGGCCTGACCGATCTTGCTGTTGGCGATGCTGTTGTTGAATACGGGAAACCGGGATGCGCTCTGATTGCCTACGAACTGCTTCCGATTGAGAGGAATTCGTTTGCCGTAGAGGATTCTTTCCGAGTAGAGGTTTATTTTGTGCCCGCAGAACCGCTGGCGGAGGATTATGATGTTGCATTCTGGCTCAACATGGGTCAGGGTGAGAGCGCCGGGTATATGCCATTCGATTTCGCGCCTCAGATTCCTTCAACCCAATGGCGAACCGGTGCGGTAGCGGCGGCGGGACACGCATTTTACTTTGACGGTGATTTCGCGTCGCTTTCGTTTGGTCTGTACGTCATGAAAGATGATCAGGCGGTTTATCTGCCGGTAAAGGGTGCCGATGGCCCGGTCGCCAGAGTGCCAACCCGGCAGTAATTCCCCAAGGGCGACATAGTGCCGGTGTTCGCCGACAATTCGCTTGTCAATCGTTAGTCCATTTCCTATCTATTGGACAAATTAGCAAGGAAGCTCTATGAAAGTAATTATCCCGGTCGCAGGAGTCGGCAAGAGACTCAAACCGCACACACTCACTCAGCCCAAGCCATTGCTATGTGTGGCGGGTAAGCCCATTCTTGCCAGCATCCTCGATCCGATCCTGAAGCTCGATGTCGACGAGTACATATTCGTGATCGGTTTCATGGGGGAAGAGATCCGAAAGTACATTGAGAAAAACTATTCGTTCAAGGCGACCTTTGTTAAACAGGATCAGCTTCTCGGTCTGGGGTATGCCGTCCATCTGGCCCTTGAAAAGGTTGGCGACGATCCGGTTCTGATTATCCTTGGTGACACTATCGTCCAGTGCGATCTGGGGGAATTCGTCGGAGCGGGCAACAACGTCCTTGGGTTGCGGCAGGTCGATGATCCTCATCGATTCGGAATCGCTGAGATTGATGGCGAACGCATTACCGGCGTAGAGGAAAAACCGTCGGAGCCAAAAACCGACCTGGCCCTGATCGGTCTCTATTACATAGAAGATTCAACCACGCTGCGAAATCATCTCCATACAAATATCGAGTCTGACCATCGTACCAATGGAGAAATTCAGCTTACCGATGCTCTCCAGACGATGATTACCAATGGGACGACCTTTGTTCCCTATATAGTTGAAGAGTGGCTTGACTGCGGAAAAAAAGAGACGATGCTTGCGACCAATCGTCATCTGCTGCAGAACATGGGATCGACTCCAGCCGGTGAGGGGTCGACATTTATTCCGCCGGTTTTTGTGGCTCCCGGTTCGAAGGTGACCAACTCGACTATCGGTCCCAATGTGTCGATTTCTCACGACGTATTGGTATCGAATTGCACAATCAAGAATTCAATTGTAGCCGCCGGTTCACGGGTGGAAGATTCCAAAATCGAGAATTCCCTTCTCGGCCGCAACACCGTGGTTCGGCGAGTCAATGGTATCCTCAATCTTGGTGATTCCTCCGAGGTTGACTGCTGAAGGATTTTGTCCGATAAATGTTACTAAGCAAATAATTCATTAGCCTGGGAGGCAAAAATATGGCAAGAGGAGACTTTTTATTTACTTCTGAGTCGGTCACCGAAGGACATCCCGACAAACTTTGTGATCGGATTTCCGACGGTGTACTCGATGAAGTTCTTGCGCAGGATAAGAACGGACGCGTCGCCTGTGAAACTTTTGTAACAGTTGGTCTGGCAATTGTCGGCGGAGAGATAACGACCAAGGCATTTGTGGATATCCCTCAGCTGGTGCGTAACATTGTTGAGGATGTCGGCTACACTGACAGCAGCTATGGATTCGCCTACGATTCCTGCGCTGTTCTCAACGCTGTTCATTCGCAATCGCCCGATATTGCGCAGGGTGTCGATACCGGCGGTGCCGGGGATCAGGGATTGATGACCGGTTATGCCTGCCGTGAGACAAAAGAGCTGATGCCAATTCCAATTATGCTTGCCCACAAACTGTGTCGCCGACTGGCCGATGTTCGCAAGAAAGGAATTCTACCGTATCTCGGTCCCGATGGAAAGAGTCAGGTAACGATTGAATACGAACGAGGCAAACCAAAGAGAGTCGATTGTGTCGTTCTTTCCAGCCAGCACAGCGCTGATATTCTTGATCGAACCGGCAAGAAGATTACCAAGAAGTCCCGAAACGAGATTATCGAGAATGTTGCGTTACCGATTATCCCCAAGAAAATGATCGACCGCAAGACACGTTTTTTGGTCAATCCGACCGGCAAGTTTGTTATCGGTGGACCGCAGTCCGACACCGGTATGACCGGCCGTAAGATCATTGTCGATACCTACGGCGGGATGGCTTCGCATGGTGGTGGGGCGTTCTCCGGCAAAGACCCGACAAAAGTCGATCGCTCGGCTTGCTACATGGCTCGTTATGTAGCCAAAAACGTTGTTGCTTCAGGGTTGGCCGACAAATGTACGGTGCAGTTGGCGTATGCTATCGGTGTGCCCGAACCGGTTTCTCTGATGGTGTTCACCGACACGACCGGCAAAGTTTCCGAGGAGCGCATCGTTGAGTTGATCCGAAAACATTTTGACCTGACCCCCCGTGGCATTATCAAGGCGCTCAACTTGCGCCAGCCTATTTATAGCAAGACTGCGGCCTATGGTCACTTTGGACGCACTGAGAAATCGTTCACCTGGGAAAAAACCGACAAAGCAAAAATTCTGGCGAAGGATGCATAGACAATGACAATCAAAAGACACATCAAGAACATCAAATTAGCGGCTGCAGGTAAACAGAAAATCGAATGGGCCGAGCGTTCCATGCCGGTCCTGCGCCTGATCCGTGAACGCTTCAAAAAAGAAAAACCGCTCCGCGGCGTCAATCTGGCCTGTTGTCTGCATGTCACTACCGAGACGGCCAACCTGATGCGTACCCTCAAAGCTGGTGGGGCCAATGTTGCCCTCTGCGCTTCCAATCCGCTCTCGACGCAGGATGAAACTGCCTCGGCGCTGGTCAAGGAGTACGGCATTTCCGTTTTTGCCATTCATGGCGAAGACAACAAAACGTACTACCGGCACATTCATCAGACTCTCGACAACAAACCTCATATCACGATGGACGACGGCGCCGATCTTGTCTCTACCGTGCACAAAGACCGAGCAAAGTTGATCGACGGTATCCTGGCCGGAACCGAAGAAACCACGACCGGCGTTATTCGTCTCAAAGCGATGGCGGCCGATGGGGCCCTTCGTTTCCCGGTGATCGCCGTCAACGACTCCAAGACCAAGCATTTCTTTGACAACCGTTACGGTACCGGACAGTCAACCCTTGATGGTGTCATTCGCGCCACCAACATGCTGATAGCCGGTTCCACGACAGTAATCGCCGGTTACGGCTGGTGCGGGCGTGGTCTGGCTACCCGTGCCAAGGGGATGGGCGCCAATGTTATCGTTACCGAGGTTGATCCGGTCAAGGCGATCGAGGCGGTCATGGACGGCTTCATGGTCATGCCGATGGCCAAGGCCGCTCCCATGGGTGACTTGTTTATTACCGTCACCGGAGATATCAATGTCGTTCGCCTTGAACACGCGAAAAAAATGAAGAACGGCGCGGTCATCTGCAACTCGGGACATTTTGATGCCGAGATCGAATTACCTGCTATGCGTAAAGCGGCCACTAAGCGACGGATGGTTCGCCCCAACGTGCAGGAATTCACATTCGGGAAAAAGCATGTCTGCGTGCTGGCGGAAGGAAGATTGATTAATCTTTCGGCGGCCGAAGGTCACCCGGCGATGGTGATGGATATGTCGTTTGCCAATCAGGCGCTGGCGGCTGAGTATGTGATGAAAAATCACAAGAAGCTCAAGAAGCAGGTGTATGGAGTGCCGGAGAAGATCGACGCGATGATTGCTTCGATCAAGCTCAAGAGCATGGACATCGCAATCGACCGCCTCACCCCGGAGCAGAAGAAGTACCTCTCGTCATGGGAGATGGGAACCTAAGCCTTCGCCGTCACCCTGAGCGTAGGGGCTTGTTGATAAAGTCCCCGTTATACGTTGCGGTGGGTCTTGCGCATTCGCGCAAGCGAATTCGTGTGACCCGCCGCCATTGTCTGGCAAGTAGTTGCGTGTCGGGTTATCCGCCGCGGCGGACCTTCGGCGTGTCCAAGACCCGACACAACGGTATATGAGGTTTATCAACAAGCCCGTAGTCGAAGGGTGAAGCGGGAATAGAAATGGATTGTCAGGTTGCGAGCAACCTGACCTACAAACCTGACCTACAAACTGAAACCAACCAACCAGTGGTTGCCTGAGCCACCGGCTCGCCGGGGCGAGGTTTCGACGCAGGCATATTAATTGTGACCGACAGTCATAGGAGACGAAACAAATGGCCGACCTTAAAGGATCACAGACTGAGAAGAACCTGCTCACCGCATTCGCCGGTGAATCGCAGGCACGTAATCGCTACACATACTACGCCAGTAAAGCCAAGAAAGAAGGCTTTGTGCAGATTGCGCATATCTTTGAAGAAACCGCCAACCACGAAAAAGAACACGCCAAGCGACTGTTCAAGTTCCTCAAAGGTGGCGAGCTTGAGATCACCGGTAGTTTTCCTGCCGGAGTAATCGGTAGCACCGTGGACAATCTAAAGGAGTCGGCCGGTGGTGAGCATCACGAATGGGAAAACATGTATCCGGAGTTTGCCAAGACGGCTCACGACGAAGGATTTGAGACAATCGCCAAAACTTTCGAGGCTATCGCCGTGGCCGAGAAGCAACACGAGAAACGTTTCCTCGGACTGCTTGCTAACATTGAAGCCGGCACTGTCTTCAAAAAGAACACGACCGTAAAATGGCGTTGTCTCAATTGCGGACATATCCACGAAGGTGAGGAAGCCCCCAAAACCTGCCCAGCCTGCGCCCACGCCCAGGCACACTACGAGTTACTGGCCGAAAACTGGTAGGGTGGCATAGCGACACAGGTACACGGGTACCCCACCTAACGGGCTTGTTGAAAAAGTCTTCTCGCTACATAATTTCGATCTGTGTGTTTAAGAACGGGCGACGTAAAGCCGCCCTTTACGCGGTAAATCAACTCCTACCCGCGTAGGGGCGGGGCTTGTCTCCGCCCTTGTTGTACCCGTAATGGGGGTTTATCAACAAGCCCTAACAGGTGGGTTGATAAATCCGCTCCGTTCGTCATCTCGAGAGAGCCGGAGGCGACCGCGGCAATCTCAACTTCCCCGTCCACAGCCAATTGCAGATTGCCGCGTCGCTCAAGCCTGATGGCCTTCGCTCCTCGCAATGACCTTTTCAACACTCCCTAAGTTTGAGTGTGTCCCGATTAGCAGTTTTTAATGGAGGATATGCCTATGCGAGAAATGGATATCTCGGATGAGGCTTCATATGCGGTAAATAACGCGTGCATAGAAGTGGAGTAATGAGCAATTAAGCCGATAAAAGAATAGTGGTTCCGTTGAACGACTTTCAGCGAATAGGGAACGGGGGCTTTATATGGAAAACTGGATAAACATTATTTCACTGGAGAAATAAATGGATAAACCCTTTCAGCGCAAAGGCGCCAAAAGCAATGCTCACGTCGGCCGGGAGTTTGAAAGAAAAGTAAAAGCGTATTTTGCCAATCGGGGCTTGAGCTTAGAGGAAGGCGTGTCTATTGAAATCGGAATCAACGGCGAGAAACCTCATAGTTTCGATTTAGGCAGCAGGGAGGAAAAAATCCTTGTGGAATGTAAATCGCACACGTGGACAGAAAGCGGTGGCGTCCCAAGTGGGAAGATAAACACTTGGGATCAAGCCATGTACATGTTCGTGGCAACCCCAGCAGGATACCGAAAGGTTTTCTTTACTCTCAAAGATCGGAATCCAAAGACGAATGAAACGCTTGCCGGATATTATGTCCGCACGAAGTCTCATTTGATCCCAAAAGATGTTGAGATATGGGAATTCGATGAAATCACTGACGAGGCGACACAACTTAAATGATCAGAGAATCTGTCACTGATTTGAACCGTTGAACGTATTAGGGGGGAAACATGCGAGATTGGGAAGAAGTAGAAAAAGAAATCCAAAACCTTGATTCTACACATAGAGGTATCCTCAAGTGCCGCGGCACTGCTAGGCGCAAGTACCGAAGCTGTTAGGCCATTATGGAAGGAAGAATGAATATGGAATTTCGATTACATTCAGAAAGCACGAATAAAAACCCGTATTGGGGAATTGCTTTTCGCAATAGAATAAATGATCCTCTGCAAGCAATCGATTTCCAGAATAGGCCATCTCAAATAGAAATTCAGCTATTTCTGGGGCCCAAATACGCTTTTGGTTTTCGGCCTTCGTTCTGGAATAGTAAATGTTATGAATTCGTTGATGCTCAAGTTCAAGGTGGCTGTAAGCCCATTCGTGATCTATTTATCCACAAGTTAGGATTTAATGTTCAAACAAAGAATCAATGCAATATTATCGTTGACGTTGTTGTATTTAATAAGCTTTTGCGTATTTCGCATATTCAACTAATATAATTGTGTTAATTTGCCTTAACAACCGCATTTACTCTGACGCACGAAGCCGTGGCGGTTTTCGCTTTTGCCAATTCGGTGTATACTATCTCCTTTGCCACATGTCCGTTGGCTTCGGGCGTAGGTGATGTGGAGCATTAACCCGCAAACGGTAAAGGGCATTAGATGAGCAAAGTATATATTCCATCTAATAATGCAGAGGATTGGAAGCAGTTTCTTGCAGATCCAGAAAAACAATGGAGGCGGGGTTTCTCCGCAAGAACATTAGCCCATTGTTGGCAGGATGCGGATGGTATTCCAAACCACGTAAAAAAAGTTCTGTGCCAGGCAACAGAACTGACGGATTTGGAAGCCCTGATTGTAATTCCTGAGCATCAGGTTCCTTTGCCCGGTGGCGCTGCGGCCTCCCAAAATGATATATGGGTGCTTGGCAGAACGGAAAAGGATATTGTTTCAATTGCAGTAGAAGGCAAAGTTTCCGAACCATTTGGCCCTACTATTGGAGAATGGGGTCCAGATTCATCTGGTGGCAAGAAGAAGAGATTCAAGTTTTTGTGTTCTGAACTCGGCTTGCAAACCAAACCTTCAGAGAACATCAGATATCAATTATTACACCGAACAGCTTCTGCCATTATTGAAGCCAAGCGTTTCCACGCAAATCAAGCGGTCATGTTAGTTCACTCCTTCAGCCCATCAAATGAATGGTTCCCGGACTATGAGCGTTTCGTTTCGCTTTTTGGAGCATCAGCTGCCGTTGATAAAACCGTATCAGTCGGAAAGCGTTCAGGAGTGTGGTTGCATTTCGCATGGGTAAAAGGTGAAGAGCAGTATCTAAGGGCATAGATTAACACGGGGTACCTGGCTGCTCTTTATCGCATTGTCTCAATACCTACCTGTTAAAGTGTAATGGGAATCCATCAACATGCCGACCGGGTGGCAGGGTCGAACTTGTTCGGCCCTGAGAATTTGATGACGGTCCACCCCCTCCAAGCACCTATGAAAGAGCCACACTCCCGCGGAGTGCAGGCGCCTCACCTTTGAATTTCACGCAGCCCTTCCTTGAAGTACTTGCCTGTAAAATATCGCTTAGCAGCCTCGTTTTGTAACCATCCAGGAGGTAGAGGGGCTTGACTAATGTATAGCCATTTACGGTCGTAATCATAAAACCGTTCACCCTCCGCGGTCGTTCCAAAGGCCATCGCAGTGTAATGTCCTGGTCCAAACGTAAACCATACGCTCCATGAGGCATTGCCATTAGCGTTGGTTATTTTATGCGGTGTCTGATGTCTACATTCCATGTTGTCATACAAGAATGCAATCGAAATAGAAGCGCCGGGGATGACAGGTCCTCCAAGTGGTGATCCTTCCCATATACATGCTGTCACGATATACGTCTCATACATGTTCACATCGGTCGGGCAACCGCAGACGGTGGCGTATATATCCCTTTCAGGGGACACACGCATAGGCAAATTAGAATTATTACTATCAGAGCCGGTTAAACGCTGTCCTTGGTCGCTACTGCAGGAAAGTAATAAACTCGAGGACAAAAGCACAGAAAGAAAAATACGTAACATAGATCCTCCACTTGACAAGTTTATATCTGAGTAACGTGGAGAAAATCGCTGGTGTCATTTCAATAATATACTCTCATATCTAATTTGTCAAGCCTTGAAAAGCAGAGTATATGACCGCAGCAGCAAGTTGTGACGGGTACAGCCCACTTGCCGTGCTTCGCTCACTATGATCGAAATGTCGTTTTTTCAATAACTGGCTAAACGTTCCTTGTGCCTTCCCCGTCTGATTGTTGAGAAGTTGCAGCAGGTTATTGTTGCATAACTTATCTAAAATGTTATATTATAGATGATCTGAGCGACCTTGCCACCGCACCGAGACAGAGAGCATAACACGTAACAAGGAAGGTAACTATGCGTATGTTTGTCAGAGTTCTTCCGGCTGTAGTAGCGGGTTTGTTTCTGCTGCAATGTTCAGAATCGCCGCCACCGGCTCCTACTTCTGAGCCGCAACGAACCCCAGCCAATCTTACGGCGAACGAGTTGAGCCTTATCGAGTCATCCAATGATTTTGGCCTGAGGCTTTTCCGGGAAGTTTCAACTACGGAAAACCCGGACAACAATGTTTTCATTTCCCCCCTGTCTGTCTCGTACGCGCTGGGTATGGCCTATAACGGAGCTGCCGGAGACACGCGTGACTCAATCGCCGCCACCTTGGAGCTGGCCGGACTTTCGGTTGAGGAGATTAACCAGTCATACAAGAGCATGACCGACCTTTTTGTTCAGCTTGACCCCGATGTGACCTTTGACATTGCCAATTCCATCTGGTACCGGCTAAACCTTCCGATCAAATCCACCTTCGTTGATCTTAACCAAATCTATTTTGATGCCCTGGTCCGCGAACTTGATTTTAACATGGAAGGCGCTGCCGACACGATCAATGGCTGGATTGAAACGAACACCAATGGAAGAATCGACCATGTGATTGATTCCCCGATTGACCCCTCGGTTCTTGTTTACCTCATCAACGCGATCTATTTCAAGGCAGCCTGGACAGAAACTTTTGAAAGCGACGATACGTACGATGCCAGTTTCCACCTGCTTGACGGCACCGAGACCCCCTGCCGGATGATGTCGAGAGAAGACACGACACTGCGGTTTTTCGATAACGACGTCTGTCGGGGCCTCAATTTGCCGTACGGCACCGGCGATTACAGCATGACCCTCTTGCTCCCAAAATCGACTGTCACGATGGAGCAACTCATAGATGAGCTTACCCCCGAGAACTGGGCTAACTGGGCGGGAAGTTTCAATACCGGATGGATTACAATCGGAATACCCAAGTTCAAGTTTGAGTATGAGACTGGTCTCAATAGCGCACTCAAGGCGATGGGTATGAATATCGCATTCAGCGGCAGCGCCGATTTTAGCAACATGATGGAAACTGCTGGATATATCGATACGGTCATACATAAGACGTTTGTTCAGGTCGGCGAGGAAGGTACTGAAGCGGCCGCGGTTACGGTAATTACGGTTTGCGGTATGCCCCCGCCGATGATTTTTGATCGACCGTTTTTGTTCATCATCCACGAGAATGTGTCGGATGTAATCCTTTTTATGGGCAAAGTGGCCAACCCGATATGGGATGAGTCGGCAGGATAACCCCGCGTCAAAGAGGGTGCCGTGCCATGAGTTTTGTAAATGTTTTCAAACGCGGCGAAATCGCTATTGTTACGATTAGTCGCGGCAAAGTCAATGCCTTCAATGGCGAGGTAGTTGATGAACTTCGTGCCGCCTTTGAGCAGTTGGAAAAAGACAGTGCGACGAAGGCGGTAATTCTCTCCGGCAGCGGCAAGTTCTTTTCGTATGGGTTTGATGTCCCGGAATTCTGCGATTATTCGCGGGAGCAATTCGAGAAATTCCTGGTCAACTTCACGGAGTTCTGCGCCTATCTCTTCCCGTACCCCAAACCGATTATCGCCGCGATCAACGGTCATGCCACCGCCGGGGGGTGTATTCTGGCGATGTTGTGCGACTATCGTCTGATGGTGACCGGTAAGGCCAAAATCGGGCTCAACGAAATCACGTTCGGTGCGAGCATATTTGCTTCCACTGTCGCCATGCTGAAACATCTGGTCGGAGGGCGCAATG
>DAOWIM010000058.1 GCA_030640905.1 bacterium | reverse complement strand
TTGATCTACATCGTGGTAGCTGATCTGCAAACGGGTGTGATTGATTAGTTTGGAGCCAGCGCTCAGTGTGAATCCTTTTTCGGCATAGTAATCGAACGGATCAAGTCTGGCCAATAGAGCCAGGCTTGTCGGATTATAGTTGTCGTTACTGATCACAGTCGGACGAGCTACTATCTCATCATGGCAGGTCAACCCCAGCCAGAGTTTTTGTCGATCGGATAATTGGTAGCGACTTCCAACGCGGTACTGCCAGTCTTCACGTTCGAACGAATAACCTGCCTTGAGACGAATCTCCCGGAAATTTGATCCCGAATAAAGCCGTCTCAGGGTGCCACCAAAACCGAGATAGGCGCCCTCCACTCGATTGAAATGGAACAGATCGTGGTGGCCAACCGTGAACAACAGAAGCGAACCCGCCGCTGCCATCAGTAGTTTCTTGCCGAGCGGTTTTGGAGCGTTCGCAATCGAATCGATACGGATGTAGGCGCTGTCTTCCAGAGCTGTTAACGGAATAGTCTGGTGAGCTTTCCAGTCAAGGCTGTCGATATCATCGGCGCCTTCCTCAACCACGATTAAGTACTCATCGAAAGTACCATCCGGGTGTCCCTCATCGAAGGAGTACTCGTACAACGAAGCCGACTGGGCAAACGACAGGTGTTGAGGTATGCCAGGTATCTTAACGCCAAAACTAACATAACCCGAAAAACGAACCTCAATCGGCATCCAGATATCATTATCGAAGCCGGCAAACCGTTGACTGTAACGCAACGAATCAACAAACTCAAAACGAACCGCTTCGTTGAACCGAACATCGACTGAAACAACATCAAAGGTCGAATCGGCGATATCAATCGTACCAATAAAGAGTGGGTCAGCATGAGACTTCGGTTCAATCTCAAGACGGAAGACAGCCTTTCCATCGAGGTACAAAGTGTCCATCAGGTAGTAGTTGTAATAATCAAGAGCATCTTTGGCCGTCGGTGAGACAACCGCGTACTTGCCTAAATCAATTCGGTTCTTATTGAAATTGAGAATTTCTCCCACCGTCACAAGGTTGCCTTCGGCCTGGATATTCTCTGTCTGGCGGCGGGCTGTGATTACTTCCTTGTATTTGTCCGGTTGTTCCCAATAGGCCGTTGTCTGTGACTCGGCTATCAACAGAACGCGCTCGGCTCCCTCCTTGTTGGCATCACCAATGACAAACTTGGTGTACGCATCATACCGGTAGTCATGCAACCGCGCGAGGATGTCTCGCTTGCGACGAATAGCCTCGATGATTATCCGCTGACCGGGATCGTAGGCTCGGGTATAAACGGTTGAACCGGGCAGTTCGATAATCGCGGTCCGCAAGTGGATATCTCTGACTTGACGGCGATCAGTCAAATCAACGGTGACCGTATCAGAGTAGTAGGCGGCGTGAGAGAACTTCAGCGTGACCCGACCCGGTGGGAGAAGCAAATTGTAACGGCCGTCTTCGTTGACCAGAGTAGATATGCCGCTTCCCAGCACCCGTACGGTAACAAAAGGGATCGGTTCACCGGTGTTTAGATCAAACACAGTTCCTTCTACCGATTTGCGCTTAGATATCCGCTCATTCGTTTGACCGGTAACAGAAGAGACAATCAGAGCAAACAACAACAAGGCAGCAAGGCAGGTATGTATTACCCTCATGCGAGTTTCATGCTTTTCAGAAGTGTGAGTCATAGGTTGTTCAAATTCAAAAGAAACACTTTCGGCCTTTTACCCATATTAAGAGATATTACGCATTACATCAACAGTTGTTCCGAGGAGATTCATGTGCATCACTTGTCAGGAAATTCCACTTCATAGGAGATGGCTTTTCTTCTCTTTCTCGATCTCGACCCGTAGAGCCCCCTTGTCACGCGTACGGTTGCGGTCCGGAAACGTCGGAAAACTACTTGACACTTGCGGAGGTGGGAGTATAATATCAAAAACATAGGTATATTATGACACTCCGTGCACAAGTATTCGTCAGCTGCGGCCAACGGGAAGACTTGGGCGAGGTCGAGGTTGCAGACAGGATAGCAACTGCTCTTGCCGAAGCGGGCTTTGAGTCTTACGTGGCGACGAAGCAGCAAACACTGCGAGGCCTCAAAGAAAATATATTTGAGCGACTCGCTGAGTCTGAGTACTTGCTGTTCGTCGATTTCAAGCGAGAGCAGATCGCAGGAACAGAGCCTGCATTATATCGTGGCTCAGTATTCTCCCAGCAGGAACTGGCGGTTGCAGCCCATCTGGATATTGAAGTGATCGCCTTTCAGGAGGAGGGAGTCAAGCCGCTCGAAGGAATCCTCGCCTTCATGCAAGCCAATTGCAAACAGTTCACCGACAGGGCGAGCTTGCCTACGCAGGTAATAGATATTGTGAGAGACCGAGGATGGTCGGCCAACTGGAAGAACGGCCTTAGCATCGAAGCCAATGTGAGCATCCTTCGGGATGTTCTGCGACTGCCAGAAAAGGTCAAAGCAGATTTCTATCACCTCATCGTCAGGAACAACCATCTTCAGAAGACCGCTAGAAACGTCTACGGATACCTCGAACGTGTTACTGCTCTAAGAACGGGTGCCCGTGTTGACTTCGAAGCGGCCGAATTTAAATGGGCGGGCTACACTTTGCCTAATGCCACAATTCCTGCTCAGAGCGCTAGGAAACTCGATGCATTCTGGATACCACATTTGAATCCCGTCATCCCGCAGTTCAATGCGTTCACGGATTCCTCGCAGTTCATTCCTCGACTGCCGGGGTCGGGCGAATGGCATCTGGAGTACTCCGTCATCAGCGACACAGTGCGGGGAGCATCACGAAAGTTTCGACTGTATCTTGATGGCTCAGTGGACGGCGTCAGATTCGATTCTGTCTGACCGCTTTCCGTATAACGAGCAGTTGCAGCCGACCGTGGCAGGCAGCTGAGCGGCAGGACATTGCTCCCATCTAATAGACCGTTAATACTCCACCCTATTCCTTCAGCCAGAAGTCCCCGCTACGATCTGACGCACGCGGCGCGGCGTGATGCCCGAAAGTCTGGCGATCTCGCGTGTGGAAATGCCCTGGTCTTTCAGGGCGAGCACCAATCTGAGGTGCTCGTAGTAGAAACAGGTATCGCTCGATACCCACTGAAGGCCGGTGAAGTACTCTTGTGACAGCACGCAGGAATTCGGACGGCAGAACGTCTTTGGCATTCGCATAGTCCCGTTTCACCTTTCGCCCTACTGATCCTCACCGCTCGGCCAGAACTCAGCCAATGTTTCGTGCAGAAGTTGGTTGAACGCGTTCGGATCTTCCATGTGAAGGAAATGGCCGGTCCCCGGCATCAACTTCAGCTTAAACGATGCGGCCAATTCCTGATTGCCGATCACGTTAGTCGGCCATATGTCGGAGTTGATACAGCGAATTGGAATGCGAACATCCTCGAGTGCGGCAGCATAATCATATCGGAAAAGATCAGAAAATGCGCTAATCGCGACTTCGGCAGGCGCGGCCGACATATCAGTGGCAATTTGTTCGACAAGAACCGAGTCAGCCGTCGGTGGAAACATGCTCCGGACAAACCCGTTTGTGGCACCGACAAAATCAGATCGGAAGGGAGCCAGAAACTGTTCTATCTGTTCATCAGAGAACTGATGAGAGAAGTCCTGAAAGTTATCGACCCCTACGATAGCCACCACTCGATCACCGAGACGTCGAGATGCTTCGATTGACACCGGCCCTCCCATCGAATGACCTACAAGGATAATATTATTGAGATCAAGTTGCTCGACCACAGCGGCAACATCAGCACCGAATGATGATATAGTCCATTTCTCACGACCAAGCGTTGATTCCCCATGGTCGGCCAGATCGACAGTAACAACCGTATAGTTTTTGTTAAACTCCGGCACCTGCTCATCCCAGTAACTCCGATCACAGCTCCAGCCGTGAACGAATACAAGCGCTTTTTCATCTTTGCCGGAAACATCATAGTAGATTGCCAGACCATCTTCGGAGAATACGCTGTCGGTAACCGAATGGGTGGCGATTGCCGTTTCGGTCTTCTCCTGACACGACATAATAAAAACCATTACAAGAGCTATAAAGCAGGCAGTCAATTGTAGTGGGGTGAAATGTGTTTCCCGATTCATCAGAACCTCCTTGCTGTGAATATTGATTTCATAAGGAATAAGTAATACTCTTTCAGGTTGCAAGCAGAAAGTGAAGTTGGAAGTCCGGGATACCGATTCCAATCAAACAGATATATTTACAATAAAGTGATTCGACCCGATAGGCCAGTTCGGTTATTTAATCTATTGGTAACTGACGGTAGAGGACTAAAAACGACAACCAACGCGCCAATCATATTCTAACGCATTGTTATTTAAGAAGCTTAGTTGCTCCATCTGTCGGTCCCCTCGCATGGGGAACGCCACCAGAACACTTGATTTATATTTGGTTGCATCTGATTCATCTGTTGGTTTCTATCAACTCGTTACAAGCATTTCCATGTCCGACTCATTGCGATATATTCGTTCCCAAACGTCGGACGGGGTTTTCTTGGCCAGCAACTCGCCAAATCTTTCAAAGACAAGCTCGAAATATCCCTGCTGCATCATATCAAAGGCGCCGGGAACCGGTGAGGCCAGCACGACCAGACCGTGAACAGCATCCTCAAATACCGCCGGGCAAACCGCAAGCGCCTGAGTTTCCTCTGAGATCAGGAGTTTCTGTTCAACGAAATTACCGGGGACTTGACCGTTTATAGACTCCTGCACCACCGACTGCGATTTCAGAGTTGCATAGAGCAGAGAGTTTTCTCTCGGCAGGCTGATAATGACGCCCTCCTTAAAACAGTAACGATCCCACCACGATGTCAGAGCGAGAGTGCCGGTGTATGAATTGTGAAGGATAAGCGATGCTTTACATATAGAGAAAAACTTGTTCAGCTTGTTGACAAGCTCGCAGAAAAGCGTCGGTACCGGTTTTTCCTGCGACAGCAGCCGATCAAACGATCTAAAAATAGCTACCGATACTTTACCGGCCAGCTCATGCTCCGATGGCGGTTGGTCGGGTTCCATCCACTGAGGATTGGCCGGCCGGATCAAACTCATGTTGTCGTATCTTTCACCGTACCTACTGTTGGTAGTTTCTTGAAAAGTCGATTGAGATGAGTGATATTCTTGCTGAGGAACTCGTCGTCTGGATAGATGCTTCCCATTTTGATCAGAGCGGTTCGGGCATTGAGCAGGCTGTAAAGTATCCGTAATTTCTCGAATCCGTCCAATCCGGTCACGGTTCACACCTTTCTTCTGAGATTGATTATTACTCATGTTCTGCTTTCTGGCTGCTGACACCCCACCTCTCTTCTCGGAGATGCATTAGCTCATCAATCTGGTCGATCTGTTTCTGACAGTCTTCGAAATCCGGCTGCTTCTCCAGTATGCCGACAAATATCTCGCGGGCAGACAGCAATTCCGGCACCACCGATATTCCAGGGTCGTTTTCCGAGCGAATCTGTTCATCGAGCCACTCAACTCTCTGGACAACGCGGTCAATACTCTGTTTGAGTTGATGGTCATTCATGATAGCTCCCTTGTAGCCCTTTATGGCCCCTTATGGTCCGTTAGTCTCCTACTACTTTGAAGACTCTGCAGCCCCATATCAACCTTAATCGGCTAATTGCTCTGTCACTCGACGGTATAAAAGAGGGTATGGATAAGATATGCGTTTTGTCCCATAAGACCGGTGGCTACGACAGGGACTTGATGGACTATAGTCTTAACGAACAGTTAGATACAGTAGAGAAATGGCCTTGGGTGAGGCTATATTGACTGCAGATATGTTTGAAGATTGGCGCTATCGTTGGCTATACCAAGTTTGCACCGGATGCTTTTTCGCTGGTTGCGAACTGTTCCTTCGGAGGTATTCAGGGTCAAGGCTATATCTTTTGAGGACATGCCGTTCTTGATCATGTTACAAATCTCCAACTCGCGAGGAGACAGGGCAGCATACCGTGTCTCAAGCTGGCTGACAAACGGTGAGGCAATCTCAGAGAGGTTCTGCTCAACCATTCGGACATAATCGACACGCGACTTGTCAACACCAATCTCGAGTTTTCTCAACAGGGGCAGGATGATCCTGTTGACGTTGGACTGCATCTGCCGTCCAATTTGTTTCTTTTCCGATTCGATCTGATCGAGGAGTTGTTTGAGAGTGATATTCTTTTCTCTAAGAGCTTCCCGTTCACTGTCGAGCATATCGTTGGCCTGTACGAGTTCCTCCTCTGTCTGCTTGCGTTCGACAAAACCGCCAATCTGCGAAGCCAGTGTATCGATCAGGTTGCGTTCCTCCAGATGGAACGACCCTTCGAAATCATCAAGTTTCTCTTCGAGATAAAAGACTTCAAGCGATCCGACCGGTTGTTCAGCGATATAGATATCAGCAGTCAGCCGCCATTTCGTTTCCTTGAAACTGGTTGTCGTGTACGTCTTCTCATTAAGAGTGATTCGAGCGCATGTTATCTTGGGATATTGCCATGAAGGCGGAAACTGCTCCACAATTTCCTGCATGACGCGTTCTATGCTTACTTCAGGAAACTGCATCAGATACGTAGCATTGTAGAGACAGGACAGTTCCTTGACCCGCTTACTGAGATCGTGGGATTTCCGGAGCAAGGCTTCTTCGGCTACATAACGGGCCAGGCCGATTCCAATACTGGTAGCGATTCCCTCGAAGAACTCAATCAGTTCCGACGAGAGCATGTTCTTTCGTTTGTCATTCAGTTGAAGTAGCCCGACTACCTTCTCTCCCGTATGCAGAGGAATCAGAGCCACCGACTCATACCCTGCGCTGTTACAGCGGTTGCGAGTATGGGCCTGACGGTCTTCTTTCGAAGTCGAAGCGAGCAACTGGGTAGTTGAGCTGGTCCAGAAGCTTCCATGCTCACTGAAGAACGGAAGAGAAGGATCAAACCGGCCGCAGAGGATATTGCCACACATACATTCCAGGTACGGATTACCATCCGGCTCACGAATGATCTTGCCATCATCATCCCGGGTGCACAGGTAATTTTCAGCCTCCACAAAATTGGCCGGAAACCCGAGCGTTTCGTAGTAGGGAAAGTCATCATCCTTCTCAAGCCTGATACCTACCGCCTCAAAGCCGGTATGATCATGGATCATTTGAAGGACATCGCGAATTGAATCGGCTTCGGTTGAGGGCCGATTGAGGCGATCAAGTATGTTGATAACGAGTTCCTGCCGGACTATGCCAGTCTCGCGCGCCTGTCTTGCCCTGAGAGCTGCAATGCCATAAGCCACACTGCTGGTCAATCCCCGCAGCAGTTCAACTTCGTCTTCGTCGAAACGGTCAGCCTCTCTTGAATAGATATTGAGCACCCCTATGATCTCATCATTGGCCTCCAGCGGCGTGGAGAACGAAGAAGCGTAGCCGCGTTTGATAGCGGCCGCCCGCCAGGGAGCAAAAGCTGGATCGGTCAGGATATTCCGGGCGATACACGGCTGACCAGTTCGAATTGCTGTTCCGGCTGGCCCACGCCCACGGGGAGTGTCATCCCAGGTGATGTTGACACTGTCAAGGTAGTCGTCTTCGAATCCAGCCGAGGCAACCGCCCGAACAGTTTTCCGGTCGTCGTTTTCGGCCAGACCAATCCATGTCATGCAATGGCCGCCGACTTTAATAATGATTCGACAGATTTCTCTAAACAACTCTGTCTCATCTGTAACGCTGATCACAGCGTGATTGCACTCGGTAATCGCTTCAAGGGTTCGCAGCAGTTTCGGCTGCACAGAATCAGGTGCCATCAATGGCGGTATCGCTTCTAGTGTCTCGATCCGTGAGTCAATGGCAACAGACCGCGTTTTCAGCGTTTCGATTTTCGAATCAACCTGACGATCTGCTCGACCTGACTTTTTTACCGTTTTGCTCATACACTGGTTGAGTCGGCAGGGTTGTGCAAAACCTGAACATTGGCATGGGATATTTATGGGATACGAACAGGTCAGCCCGCATGTGCCAATCTGCCGGGCCGGGTCTGGGGCTTGTTGATTAACCCCTATTACGGGTGCAACAAGGGCGGAGACAAGCCCCGCCCCTACGCGGGTAAGAGCTGATTTACCGCGTAGAGGGCGGCTTTACGTCGCCCGTCCTTAAACACACAGATCGAAATTATGTAGCGAGAAGACTTTTTCAACAAGCCCTCTGATCGACCCTGCTACATGCTCAGTGAATTGGGCGAGGTTACTCCACCGGCTCCGGTTGTTTTGACCTCCGGCCTAAGACCAAACAGACGGCAAGCACGCCGATTATCCACAGCCCGGTAACATTAGTAATGAGCCGACCAGTCTTGTACCGTTGGTTCTCGTACCAGAATTTCACTTCCTTTGCTCCGGCGGGAATCTCCACCGCCCGAAACATCCCATACGAGCGCAATAGCTTGGCCGGTTGGTTATCGACAGAAACATGCCAGGCATCGTAATAGTTGTCGGCCAGCACCAGAATCTTGTTGTCATCGCAATTGACTCCAACGGCAACTGATTCGATCTGATAATCAGCTACCCAGGCAGAGTCAGCGCTGAGGGAATCATCGGCTACAGTCAGAGTCGGTTCCTCTTCAAGATAGACGAGATTGCGATGGTCAACTGTCCCGGCCAGTATCTCCGGATAGATGTCTGCTCGGTCGTCGATGACTCTGTAATCATCGACGAGAAATACTCGGGGCAGGGCGTTATCATTTTTAAGGATTTTGATCGACCCAAAATCAGCCACTGGCGTCAGAGGTTTATCACCAAAATATCCGTCCGGAAATTTCTGCTCTTTGGGGAACAGGATATACTCAGCCCCGACCAGATTCAGGAGGTGCGGGTTGAGCTGATTGGTCTTGGCCGGACCGCCCAGAAGTTGATCGTACCATCGAAGTTGGTTGCCGTGGTAGCCTACCTACATCTCGATACCGTAGTAGGGCAGGACGTCTTCGCTAACATTCGGGCCTT
>DAOWIM010000067.1 GCA_030640905.1 bacterium | reverse complement strand
TGGTGGTGGCAATGGAGCGCTTGATGTTTTTCCCGGTCAGGTATTTGATTTCGTCGATGGCAATTATGTTGAGCGGGTCGGACATGACAAGGGTGAGGGTATTGCCGATGGCAAAGATCGGGATCAGGGAATAGCGGCGGGCGATATCAACCGGAACGATCTGAATGACTCGGGGATCGATCACCATTGAGTCCAGATTGACTTTGGGGATTGACAGACGTTCGGAGATGGTCTCAATTAGCTGCAGCTCGGTGATGTAACCTCTATCGACAAGGATTTCACCGATACGCCGTCCCGAGATCGCCTGGTCCCGAAGACATTCGTCAAGCTGGGGCCTGGTGATCAGATTTTTTTCGACCAGCAGGTCGCCAATTTTTTTCTTAACCATTTCGACGGTTTTCCTTAAAACAGTACACCATAACGGGTATCGGTCGATACAAGGAATTGCTGAACTCGCCGCAACCGAATGCCGGAGAAGACCGACAAATTAGTTGTATGGCAGCATGTTTACTTGTTATTTCCGTCATCTATTCGGAGAACGGTGTTGGCTCAATTGTTTCGACAACTTAGACTTATTCTCAAGGCCGCAGGGATCGTCGTGATCATGGCGGTAGCTGCCGAGGCCATAGATGACCTCTCGGAGTTCGATGGACTGACGATCGATTCCATCGCAATTAACAATAATAACATCTATGACACCAGTCATCCGGACTACAGTGGTCTGCTGTATCGTACGGCCAACAAGCTTCATCCAAGGACACGTCACTGGATAATTCGACGGGAATTGCTTTTTGAGGAAGGAGACCGCTTTTCCTCGGACCTTGCCGCGGAGACAGAACGTAATCTTCGTCGCCGCCTAATTGTCTACCAGGCCCGGGTCAGTGTCCGAAAACTTCCCAATGGCCATGTGGCCGTCGATGTTCGCACTGTCGATCAATGGAGCTTGGCGGGCGGCATCCAATTGAGTCGCGATGGTAACGAGACAAAATATAGAGTGTGGGTTGAAGAGAAAAACTTTCTGGGCCTGAACGTGCTACTTTCGGCTGCGTACATGATTTGGGAAGGAGAGAGTAACTATTTTTCGTCGCGCTATTATGACCAGCGTTTTCTTGGTTACGCACACAGCCTTCAGATTGCCTACAGCGGCGACCCCCTTGACGGTTATGCCAAACTGGCCTTTTCTCGCCCCTTTTACAATCTATCGCAGAAGTTCGGGTATACCGTGCAGGTGGCTGGCACTAAAGGGCGATCAGATGTCTACCATGACACTACCAAAGTTGCCAGTGTGCGGCACGAGGGCGATGTGGCGGTTGTGACCTGTGAATATCGAACCGGTAGGTACAATCGCAAGATTCACTTTATTGGCCGGCACGCCTACAAGTACAACAGATTGGTGGACCGGGATCCGGCAACCGCTGAATCGATATTGCCGGGCTTACCGGAAGACTCAGCGTACCATGAGGATTTCGTGGCAATTCGCTTCTCCCGTCCGCGCTTTGTTACAGTCGAACGTATTGATAGTTACGGTATTGTCGAGGATCTGACTCTCGGCGAGACCGTGCAGATCGGATTCGCTCGTGCCTTTGAACCTGGCTACGTTGATTATATATATGACCTCGTGGATATTCAAGCTGCGGTCGGTTTCTATGGTCATTCTCAGCTAATCACTCTTTCCTGCGGCCAGCGTTTTTGGGATGGTGATGGAGTTGCACTCAGGCGCCAGACCCGGCTTTCGGCAAGGTACTACAACAATCATCTGCCATTCCTAACCATTGCTTCGCGGGCTGATTATCTCTACGATGGTTATTGCGGTGGCGATGAGCTGCTGGTGTTGGGTGGAACCAGCGGCTTGAGAGGATTCGACCGATATTTCAGGACAGGTAATCGACGAGCTATCGCCGGAGTCGAGGGTCGTTTTTTCACAGGTGTTGAGCTTTTCTCAGTTAAGGTTGCCGGCGCAGTTTTTGCCGAAGGCGGACGAGTCTGGAAAGATGGCGAGGAGGTTCGATGGGAAGGTTTCTATAGTAGCATAGGCGCCGGTCTCAGGTTTCATGTGTCGCGAGCAGCCCGCGGCAGGATACTTCGATTTGACGTTGCCCATTCAAGAGAGGCCGGATGGCAGTTTTCTGTTGGGACAGGGCAGTACTTTGGAGTTGGCGCCGGTACTTTCGTGTTGACAAACTGATATAATTCAATAAATTATAGTATAAGTGTGGAGTCAGGTGGTGAGCCAAAAGAGGTTGCCTCTGGTTTCAGATGTTCTTACTCGCTGTTACCGCCGGGACAAGAAAACGATTCTGATTTTTTATGCTGTGGGTCGCCTTTTCCGGGCGCGCAGGATCAACAAACCGTTCGCCTTAGGATATGTCCCGAAGGTTCCCGGCGCTTGATTCAGAACCAGTCAACTGTAACCGATAACATGACTACGTTATGGTCATGGAGCTAACAACAATGAAAGTTTTTTGTCGAGACAAAGTGTTCGTTGCTATCTTTCTAATGATAACTGTTGTGCTGGCAGTTGGGTCTCTTCAGGCCGAATCAGCGCCGTATCGGATTGATCCTCTCTCAGCTATCGAACGCGACTTCAAAGCAGGGCAACTTACCCTCGATGAAAAAGTTCTGCTCCAGATCAAGGCAATTAAAAAACCGACCGAACTGCCGGTCAAGTATCAGGTTGATATTGCCGAGATCTCGCCTGCGGGTCTCAGATCGGCCACTATGGCTCTCAGGGACATTCGTATAGCCTGGGATCAACTGTTGCCATCAACACGTCTTGCCGTGAGTGCCGCTATTACCCGACCACCGGGAGAATACACTTACGCGTCTCCGTCGGGCTTTTTTCTACTTCACTACGACATAGAGGGAACCGACGCTGTGCCCACTGCCGATGCCAATTCTAACGGCATACCCGACTATATCGAAAAGTGCGCCTCCTACTGTGATACTTCTTGGACGGTTCATAACACTCAGGGCTATCTCTCACCTCCCTCTGATAATGGATTAGGCGGAGACAGCAAGTATGATGTTTATTTTGAAGAGATGGACTATTACGGGTATACGCAAGGAGAAATGGAGGGTCCGGAACCCTGGTTCGACTATACTAGCTACGTGTCTTTTCATCGTAATTTCATCGGATTCCCTCCCAATGACGACCCGGAGGGCCAATGGCAGGGAGCCGCCAAAGCGACCGCTGCGCACGAGTTCCATCATGCCGTTCAATACGCCTACGATGCCTCTGAAGATCTCTGGTTTATGGAACTGGATGCCGTTTACATGGAAGATATCGTCTTTGACCACGTCAATGACAACTACAACTATATGGGCAGTTTCTTTGTAACCCCGGAAAAGTCATTGATGGAGAATACGTTTCACGCCTACTCAGCTTTTATCTGGGGCATGTTTCTGGCAGAGAAGTTCGACACTTCAATGATGCGGGCTATCTGGGAAGGTGCTCGCTATTCTCCTACCGTTTTTGAGGCGACCGGCGATACTCTTGAAGGACGATACGGGTGGACGCAGGATTCGGCATTTGCCGAATTTGCCACCTGGAACTACGCGACGGCTTCTCGTGACGACGGCCTGCACTACGAAGAAGGTTCGGATTACCTGCACGTCACAATCGGTCGTTCGCACACCTATCTGCCGACCCCGTTGCAGAACTCGCCGAAGAGTCCTGCGGGGTACGCGGCCTGCTATGTCAGCTTTATTCCCAATGGTACTGAAGATGGTCTCCGTGTTACATTTGACGGCGCCGATTCACGTCAGTGGGCAGCCTATCTCATCAAATCTTTCTCAAGCAACAGTCACGAGTTTATGAAGCTGCAACTTGATCCGACGACTGCGGAGGGAGAAATTGTTATTGCGGATTACTCGTTTCTTGAGAAGGCGACGTTAGTTGGGATCAATTTGACGGAATTCTCCAGCGGTGCCAATTTTTCCTATAGCGCCGAAGAATACTTGGAATATGCCATCGAGTCGGAGCTGGTTTCATCGCCTGTTGTTTACTCTGGGGGAGCGGTCGAGCTTGGTTATTACGTAAAGAACGTTGCTGCTGTCTACGATATTGTTGACATGATTGTATCTGATGCCGAAGGTTGGGTGGAGGTTGACACCATCTCAAAATCGTTGGCCTCGGGTCAGGATACGACCATTTATGTGCCGGTGAACCCGCCGCAGGGAACACCACTTGCCTCGACAACGCAACTGAATTTCAAGGCTGTCTCATGGGGGAATTCGGATATTGTCGATTCGGTCGTTGCGACAGCTCAAGTGGTGCTTCAGACTGGTGACGCCAACTTCTCCGGGAGTATCAACATAAGCGATGTTACTTATCTTGTGGGGTTTCTTTTTGGCCTCCCGCTGGGGCCGGAACCAATTCCGGTTTTAGATGCGGGTGACTTCAACTGCAACGGCCAGGTCAACATCTCAGACATATCGGCGACTGTTGAGTACCTTTTTGGCCAAGGTGACCCGCCACACTGTAATCCGTATTAGCAGGCTGTTGAAAAACTCCTTATAGCGGCGCTATGACGGTGGACACAAGGCCCGCCGCTACGCGATGAGGGGCTGTCGTTCCGCGTAGAGGGCGGCTTTATGTCGCCCGTCCTCTACTGCACGTTACAGTAAACTCATAGCAAGAACACTTTTTTAACAACCTGCTAATGCTACCTTTTTTCTTTTTTTCAGTTGACTCTTCGTTGTTGCGTCGGTATTTATACTCAATATAATAATATGGAAATATAGCCAATAACCGTTTTCTCCTATCGAAGAACAGGGAAGTTGTTCTATTTGAATAGGAGGGGGGATTCATGACTAACGGTTTTGAGCCGAAGTTTCTTATATGCAGTGAATGCAAAGAGGAATTTGTATTTACTTCGGCCGCACAGCAGTACTTTGTAGAGCGTGGGTACACCGAGGAACCAAAACGGTGTAAGAGTTGTCATACGCAATACAAAAAAATGCAGAGGGATCAGCGAGATATCGGCACACCGGTAGCATCAGGTTCCGGTTTCTCAGACTGATCCGAGTGAAATATCCGGCCCTACGCAGGATCGGATTCTATGCAGATATGCTGGGGGGGTAGTCTGTCAATCCTGAAGGATCTATCTGTCTATCTGACCAGCAGCATCCGCTTTGTTGCTCTTTGTTTACCCGCCGACAACTTGTAGAAATAGACACCCGACGCAACTGGTGCGCCGCCGTCGTCGCAGGCTTCCCATATGACACTGTGGTTCCCCGCCGAAAGATACTCGTCCAGAATGGTGGCGACATTTTGTCCAAGGATATTTATTATCTCCAGCTTGACCTGAGCATCGAATTGATTGGAGAAGCGAATTGTCGTGACGGGGTTAAACGGATTCGGGTAATTTTGCGCCAATTCGATACTCTGTGGAATCTGAGTTGGTTGCCCGGCTGCGATCGCACTTTCGTCTACGATCAAGTCAGCTTCGGCCTCGTTGGCAGAAACGGAGATGTTTTCGATAGCTACACCGGTGGTCTGTCCACCGTAACTCAGACTTGAAGGGCTACCGGATGCGTTGAAACTTGTTGTGCCGCTTGATCCGGGGAAGGGATCACCGGCGTCGCCGTGATTGTAATTCATTTCCATGTCGAAATCACCATCTGCCTGCTCAAGGGCTACTTTGTAGTGGCTGGTTTGCCCGGCTTCGGGCCACCACTCTGAGCGGTTACTGCTTTTGCTCTCGTCGATATGCCATACCAACAAACCTTCGCCGGGAAGGTACGAATCGTACAAAGTCTTCTTGCGGTACTCCACCAGGAAGTACTCGTTCCCTCCGCCGACTGCCGAGGGGATCTTAAAGACCTGTCCTGAGGTTTCCACATCGGATATAATCTGACTGTGAGTGCTCTGCGTTACAGTCTGGACAGTAGCCACGCCCAGTGCGACTCGACTCCACGCACACGGATGAGCCGGTGAACCGCCCTGGCCTCGCGGACCATTCCAACTTCCGTACGACATCACCCCCCACTTGCCGATTCCTTTTGATGAGTAGTCGGTATCGTAGAGATCGGGCAGACCAAAGACATGGCCGAGTTCGTGCACATAGACGCCGATTGTCATATCGCCCGGTGTTGACCAGTATTCTGGTTGAACGGTGTAGGTACTGATGTAGACGCCATCTTTTTTCCTCGGTGTGATGGCGTACTTGTGTGACCAGATTTCATCACTGGAGCCACCTGTGTATTCGGCGCCGACACCACTGTGAATTACCATCAGGTTATCAACAAAACCGTCGCCATCATTGTCGTACCGGGAAAAATCAACAGTAGCGTCGATCAGATCAACGACATCTTCAACAAGTTTCTGGGTATTGCGTGGATAGTTGCCCGTACCATTCTGACCGTCTACATAATAGCTGTACGTCTGAGGTGCTGTTATCCAGCCGATAGATGAAGGTTTGTCCGCAGCGGTCAGGTCAATCTGACCGAACGATATCTCGTGGTAGTAGTCTCGTACGGTCATTCCTTCCTCGCCGAAAATCAATGTGTCGAAGAAGGTGGCATTTACCGAACGAGGATGATCGGAGAAGTCCACCACGACCGCAAGCATGTTGACAGTGCTGCCTGCGACGGGTGACAGCGATAGTGGTTGGTCGTCGAATTTATTGACACAGGGGTTGTAGGGAGCGTTAAAACCCCGATCCCTGAGTTCATCCAGATGCGATAGATAATACGGTGCGGTCGCTTTGCCGGCAGCGATTTGCGTCACCTGTTCGGGGTGGGGCGGCGCCGCCAAAGCGCCGCCCACGCCTGCCATCAGCAGGAGGTAACACAGGAGAAGACTTTTCCAGCTTTCGTATGTCGTGGCCGCATTCCGCATGATTGCTCTACTCGCCTTAGAAGTTCAGACCGGTTGAGATGGCCAGGTCGGCGCCCTTGGACGAATAGCCCGAGAACGAGGAACCGATAACGGCGGCGAAATCCAGATAGAAGGCAGATATCTCGAAGCCCGATCCGAATGAGAACGCCGAATTACGATTGCCACCGGTAGACAACCCGGCGCGGAACGGCATGAAGCTGATAGGCGACCACTCGATTCCCAGAGCCATGCGTGGTTTGGTAGAGGCGCCGGCGGCTTCCTTGCGGAACCCCTGAATGTAGTCGATTGCCCAGATGAAATTGCCGGATGTCTTGGCAAACCCCAACGTCATTTCCGAGGGGAGAGTCGTCTTAAACGATGGGATATCCTCAGTGTATTCTGTGGAGTTGATGATCTCATCGTCATCGGAGTTATCAACCGTCATGCTGTCGAATTGGAAAATGTAGCCGTGCTCCTCGGTATCTTTGTTCCACGTGATCGAACTAAGGAAATTCCTGATGCTCAACCCAATCGTATGGTGATTGCCAATTCTCAACGCCGCACCGAGATCAAGCGCGTACCCTTTTCCGCCGGTGGCTGTCTGGGCGATAACCTCTCCCTGTCCGGCAAATCCCAGATCGTGAGTAGTGGCCAGTCCCTCAAGCTCGATTATACGTTCGATCCCAAGACCTTTGATGTACCGAGCAGTGGCACCGACCGATAGTCGCTTGGAACCCCACTGGGCAACTTGCGAACCGTAGGAAAATCCTACCGAGGCGTAGCCGACAGCATCGGAGTACGAACCCTGAATCGAGAGGGTGTCTGCTACGGTGTTGCCATTGAGGATGAGATCAACGATGTCCTTGTTGAGATTAATGGCTGCCGATGCCGTACCGGTTGTCGTCAACGCCCAGGGACCAGTGGAGAAACCAAGAGCCGTTGCTTCGGCATCAATAGCCAGCTTCAACCCTTCGCTTGGAATCTTACCCAGAATGTCCTGCTTGTCCTTCGAGGTGAGATAAGCACCGGTATAGGTGTTGTAGTCATTCAGCGTGAAGGAGTTGTTGGAGATACTGGTGCCTACCCCGGCCAGTTCGATACCGGTTGTATGATATTCCATGAAACCGAGATTGGCCGGATTGTACTTGGCGGCATCGTACCCACAAGCAAGCCCGATGTAGGCGCCCCCCATAGCGACGCTTCGCGCCGTAGAGAGACCACCGGCGGCGAGGGCCGTGGTTGTTGCTGCCAGGATAATCAGGATCGAAAGAACCGCGACCGGTCGCAACGTCCTGATACACTTATGATATTGGTTTGACCGTCTCATAATCGATCCCCCGTTAAAACTCGCCGTCGAAGCGATAGTCCACTTCGATGCGGGCCATGATGGTTATGAAGTCTGTTTGGCTTAGTCTGACAGCCTGACCGCTGGAACCGAGCAGAGTGATTTTCTGTCCGATAAACAGCGTGTCGTTTTCAAGCACGCGAGTGTCAAGACTGTCGAGGCTGATCGATACAAAACCGGTTGATATCGTATCCGAGGCGACACCATACTGATCCACCGGTGCGACCGGAATGAAGATGGAGTCTTCAGCGGTCTTCGGCAGCTTCAGTTGATAGTTGGTAAAGAGAGTGGCCGAATCCGGTCCGAGATAGAACTCAACACAGGCCCCAATTGGCAACTGGCTTATGACGTTGTAACTGAAGACTGCTTCGTTGAGGTGATCGGTGATGATATCGACATCATCCTGATCGATATTCTCACGCTGGATATCGGTGTCAATTTCTGATTGGGGAATGACCATGAAGATCGGCGCGGTTACGTCAATATGAGCTGATATGAAGTCGGCAGCTTCAAGTGTACCCTGATAGACGCCATCGCCAAATGTGGCCGACCCGGAGACAGTTATCTGCGAAGGGATCGGAGCAAGGAAGTTGGCCGAATCGGTAACGGTCAGGATTGTCGTCGAACTGGTGCTACCAGCGGCGGCAATCGCTCCGTTGAGAGTGATGAAGTTTCCATGGTCTCCCGTAAGCTGCACGTTGAGAACGCCGGGAAGATCGACCGTATTTTCAATTGTCAATGTCAACACAGCTACCTGCAACTCAATATCATCAAACCCGGTGGGAACTTCGATCTCCTGCTGGATGCCGTCGAAGGCAGCGCCTACGCCATCAAAGACGCCGGTGACCGAGCCAAATTCCAGGTTAGTGATACCGGCCGTTACAGCTATTGAGTCGTTCTGAGTTACCAGTACTTTCGTTGTTCCCGATCCCGGCAGGTCAGCCGAGGCCGTGATATCAAGTATCTGGGGAACAGTCCGGTCGCTGGGGATGATCTTGTAACCGGTAAGATCAATAGCGATATTCTGAACCGCATTTGCCGTGGCGGTTCGGGTTACCGTCAACGGCATTCCGGCCAGTTCAAAGTCTGGGATGGCGATGATCAGATCAGCGTCGAGGTTGGTGGCGTTGTTGATCTGCAGATTCAGGTTGCCGCCAACCAGTGTTGCCGTATCGATCCTGTCCGTCTCACCCAGCTCCACCTGTGATGCAAACTCCTTTGTGAATGGGAGCACTTCGGTGACAGCTTCGACGACCTGAATCTGGGTGGGGAAGGCCAATTCCGACTCAATATAGCGTGTCGAAGCAGAAGTAACCAATCCTCCGAGCGTGTGGCAGAGCGACTCAAGTCTGAGACTCGATGTCATCTCATTGCCGGCCAGATCAAGCAATATGGTATCGGTGGCTAAGGCCGGTAAACCGCCCTCCAGGGTGTCGGTGGCCAATAGGCCGAGGTTGACATCGACCAGCGAGACTATTACGGTGTCCAGATCAACACCGAGGTTGTTCTCCATATAGATTTCTGCCGTACCGCTGGTGATTGTAGCCGTCGAGAAAGTCGATGCAATCGACAATACATTGACAACCGCGAAGCTTCCATTTGGTACAGAGGCTTGATCTCCGGGCAACGAGGTTGCCAGCCCGACAATTCCAGCGAGGGGAACGACGGCAACATCTCCGTCAGGCGGGTCAATCGTAATAGCGCCGAGTGTCTCCGATAGAGAATAACTGATGTCAGAGGAGGACAACTCTTCGGAGGCCAACGTGACCGTATCCAGATCCTCTGAGAAGCTGTAGGTGATGCTTCCCATCGAATCCATGGCAATACCCTCCTGATCGATTTTGTCGATCAGCTCATCCATCGAATAAGTTCGGTTTATCAGCGGAACAGTCAGTTGCGTGTCCCAGACTGGCGACTCAGGTTTCTTGACCGTGCACTGAGCCAGGGTGAGAAAAATCACTGCGACAACTAGCCCAAGCAGCAACTTGCTCGAACTCCTAAAAAAGAAAGAATCGAGGAATGGTTCAGAATCCTCATTCTTCTTTCTGGCTGATCTCCTGGTCATCACTACTCCCGTGGTTTTGCGTTAAAACTCTAACCTGAAACGACTCTATGCAAAGGTGATGCCGGGTCCGACGAGAGGTGGTAAGCTACTGTTGGGAGCAGAGTTGCCAGTGCTAGTATGGGGGTGACCCCATACTGGTACGGCTATGCTAAAGGCTACTGAATATGGGATCATTCCCATAGTTGCACTGAAGAGATCAATAGACTATATTGTGATGGCCAAAGGGACGGCTCAATTATGAACAAATATCAACGAATGCTTTTCATCCTGAATCTTCTGCGGACCCGCCGCAATATGAATGCTCAGGCTCTTGCCGAAGAGTGTCAGGTCACGCCGAGGTCGATCTATCGGGATATCATTGCGCTCTCCGAGGCGAATATCCCTATCTATTATGACAACGGCTACAAGCTGGCTTCTGATGCTTTCCTGCCGCCCCTCAACTTCACATACGACGAATACCAGTTGCTCAAATCTGCGCTGGAATCGACTCCTCTCGGAGACACCGACAAATATCGGAGAGTAGTTGAAGAGCTGATGGTGAAGCTTGAGGCGGGCCTCTCTGAATCTGTGCGAAGACGTAGCCGGTTTACGCCCGATGGTCCTCAGGTGAAGGTCGCAAGTTCTTTTGATTATTCCAAAGCGACTGGTTATGTTGGTATGGCCGAGGCTGCAATGGCTCGGTCGCAGTGTCTGCAGATAAAATATGAATCAATCGAGTCCGGTATTTCTGACCGCGTGATCGAACCGTACTTTATCATGTTTCGTGGCCACGCTTTCTATCTGGTGGCTTTCTGCCGAACCCGTGAAGCGTTCCGGACTTTTCGGCTGGATCGAATACTGGAAATGCAGACAACATCGGAGTCGTTTGATCGGGACACCAGCGTTACCGCTGAGACGTACTTTGCCGGGAGTTGGTCGGTTTACAGCGGTGATCCGATCAAAATCGTCATCGAGTTCTCCCGATCAGCGGCTAAAGTCGTAATGTCCGCCAGGCATCATTCTGACGAACAGGTTGAGGAGATCGGCGACGGGCGCGTGCGCTATACGATCATCACCAATGGTATTGAGGAAATTCAACGATGGATTCTTGGATTCGGCGGCGATGCGGTCGTTGTCGAGCCGGAAGAGCTGCGCCGCAATCTCGCTGAAATTGGGAAACATTTGGGGAATTGCTACGATCAGGACAGCCGCTGAGTAGTTAAGGCGACGGGCTAGCAGGCTGTAGAAAAACTCCTTATAGCGACGCTATGACGGCGGACACAAGGCCCGCCGCTACGCGATGAGGGACTGTCGTCCCGCGTAGAGGGCGGCTTTACGTCGCCCGTCCTCAACCGCGCGCTAAAGTAAACTCATAGCAGAACGCTTTTTCAACAGCCTGCAGGACGAATAATGTAATTTTTTACGCAAGAATGAAGTTGACGCCTGATTGGTAATGCTACAGTTTTCCCGTATGGGAAAACTGAGTATCAGAGACATATCAACAGCCGGTGTCATTGCCGCCGTGTATGTGGTGGTCAGCTATCTGCTCGCACCGATATCGTTTGGCGTCTATCAGATCCGCATTGCTGAGGCCCTGACCGTTCTGCCCTTTATCTCCAGGGCAGCCATACCGGGGCTTTTTGTAGGTTGCTTTCTGGCCAATATCTTTGGGGGTAACGGCTGGGTTGATATTGTCTTTGGATCATTACTGACCCTGATCGCCGCTCTCCTGACGCGATGGATCGCTCGTTTTGCTGACGACAACACCGACCGTCTCGCTGCGGTACTGCCTCTGATGTTTCTGGCCCTGTTGCCGCCGGTTCTAATCAATGCTTTTGGCGTGGCGGCCTACCTTGCGCCTATCATCGGAACCAACTACTGGTTTACCGTGCAGATGATCGGACTTGGACAAGTAGTCGCCATTTACGCGCTCGGATTGCCGCTGTTGATCTTCCTGCGGAGGCGGAGGCGAAGCCTCTTCAGGTGAGATACCACGCGCTGGCTATTGTCGCAGCACTCCTGCTATTTTGATAGATTCTCAATCTGGGTGAACATCGCTCGCGCCGTTTCATTCTCGGGGTAAGTCCGCAACACAGCAACGACGATTGCCCGTGATTGATCGAGACGACCGGCATCGAGGTAGGCCAGGGCCAGCCTCAGCATAATTGTCGGGTTGTTCGGAAACTGCCGGGCGCCATCTTCCATAACAAGAATAGCTGAAGTCGTATCGGTGCGGTCGAAAAAGTTATTTGCCAGATTCATGTAGCGCGCCGGGACATTCGGTTCGAGGCCGAGAGCACGCGTGAGGTGATCGGTGGCTTCGGCCAGTTTGCCCTGACGGCTCGTCACTGTACCCAGGTTGGCGAATGCTGAACCGTAGGTTGGATCAAGCTTGGAGCTCTTTTTGAACTCATTGTATGCTTGTGAGAGACGATTTTCTTCGAGATAGGCCAGCCCCATGTTTACATGACTGGTGGCATCGGAATGTTTTGGATCAAGCCCCAGCATGTCGTGATTCGTTTCAACCAGAAGAAGAGCGAAAATAAACAAGGCCAGGATCAGGTTCTTTTTTTGACGTGACCTAAACAGTCCGAAAAGATGTATCCCACCAAACACCGCCAGCAGTATCAGCAACGGCATCACCGGCTGTCGGAACCTGGCGCATACGAAAAACAAGAGCAGTGACATGACATAAGAGCCGATCACCAGATAGACCAACAGATAGTCGCGCCACCTTCGAATAGAGAAAGCAACCCCGAGCAAAGCCAATGGTGCGATCAGACCATAGGGGAACATGACTCCCCAGTTGAACATCAGGCGACTCAGAAGAGGGGAGTAGTTTCGATTAAAATATAGGTCCTGGTTGTTGCCGATCTCGAAACCGTTGAAGAAAAGCCGGAGCTTTCTGAACATCAGGGAGGCAAAACCCGCCCGATCCTGATTGATCTCCTCGAAAGCTCGATCATACCAGAAGTCGGAAACTTCCGAACGTTTGAGTTTACGTTGCTCCGCCTGTTCGGCGATAGCTATCGCTTCCTCGTATCCGCCCTCCCAGGTCATGTCAATGCCGGCAACAGTGGCCGACCAACCGGATGCCATCCGATTGTTACCGAGGAAAAAATTGAACCCGCCCTGCCATGCGATAAAGACCGGATCATCGGCGACAACATAGTTTCGGATTGTAACCGGCAGGACGACCAGAAATGCAAAGAGTCCCATCACAAGATATCGAACCAGAGCTTTTTTCCATCCGATGTGTGGTTTGATAACCAACCATATCCAGACAATCAACACCGGCCCCAGTAAGAGAATATTCGGGCGCGCCAGCCCCGCCACCCCTATTAGAATGCCGGCGAGAACAAAGTTAGACAGGCATGGCCTGGCTTGGGCGCGGTAGAGTTGGAAGAGAAGTAGCATCGTCAGCAGCACCATCAACGATGTTATCAGCAGCGAGGCATCATAGTATATCAGAGTGGGGTAGAGGGCGGCGACGCCTCCGGCCCAGCAAGCAACTCTTGGAGTGAACAGTCTTAAGCCAAAGAGATAAACCAGTAGCGCGATCATCGTTCCGAAAAGAATTTGCACAAAGCGCGGCACGTATAACGACTCGCCACTGATCTTGTGCAGGAATGCGAAGACGTATGGATACAACGGTGCCCGATAGTACGGTTCGGCGGGGAGACCCTCGTCGGAGTTGATCTGCTCGGCCAGCTTGACATGGTATTTCTCATCCATGACCGGGTAATTGAAGGTCGGCATTTCCTGGATTTGATTCAGATAGACAAGTCTTGCCGAGAAGGCGACCACAAGTATCAGCAACGGCACCAGCCAGGCGCGGTGTTTCCTGAAGAATTTGGTTATGGGCATCGGAATCATAGCGTCAATATATGAGATCGACCGTTTTGGCCAAGACAAAAGTGTGTGGGGCCACATGGTGGCTTTTTCCGCTTCGTGGTTCCGTGGGTGGCAGACCTCCCGGTCTGCCCCTTTGTTTTGTGCCTGGCCCGCCCTCCACGGCGGGCACTAGGACCCCGCGCAACTTTGGAAACAGCAGCAGACGGGGACCCGCCGCGGCGGGCCAGCCACTGAATGTGCGGGTCGCCCATCAGGGGAAATGGGTTCGTTTGGTGATTTTTTGGGTTTGGGAGTAGTGGGTTGGTAGTCTTTTTGTAGGCACGGCCACTTTTTCTAATTCGTTCATTTCGGATTTGTCCTTTGCGATAATAGGCGGTTACGTTATCAGGGGTGGTACGATGTGGATTTTGGCCCGGCGACGACGGCGTCACACAGTAGCTTTTTTTGATGTTCCGTTGGGTCCTGCACCGCGGAGCGGGTGTGACCCGACGGCTAACGGCTGCAGGGTCTTCGCCCGCTTGCGCGACCTAGGACCCTGCAGAACTCAAAATTCACTCCTAGCAGGTTTGGGGGTGGTACACCCGTGCAACTGACATCAACTTTGGAAGTGTTTCAGGACTTAAGTAGTGCTTCCACATCAAAATCTTGATTGAAATGTGTCTTGTGGATGGTGACGTTACTTTCGTTGATACCGTAGTCATGAGTGAATCGATCAGAGATGTTCTCAGGTAATGGATCAATAATGACAATGTCCGGCATATTAGTTCGTTGGCAAAGAGCCTTCCTAAATAATTTGTCTGTCTGCGTGTCAGTGGCGGGGAACGAATATCCAATTATGATTATTCGATCTGCGGCGACTAAGGATTCTTCTGCTTTATTCCATAGTTGTGAGAAGAGATTTCCAAAGTGAGAATAATTCTTGTGTTTAACGGGCGGGATTATCAAAGGCATAGAAACAAGTCCTTTTGAGGACGCTGTCCCTTGTGGCATATCTTTCGTTGTGATAGTAGTCTTCAATAAAACATGACCTTTTGAAATGACCTCACCGACTAATGGAAGGTTTGGGGGGTAATACCCATAGGAATATTCTGAATACCCATTCATGAATCTTCCTTCATAAGTACTGTAAGGCATTACGGTTGATTCATAAATATAGAAGTTATCAGTTGAAGTTTCTTGAATTGATTTTAGCTTATCTCCATCTGGTCGCAAATAACTTGTTAGCCAGTTTGTTGAGCCATGTAGCTTAATGATTATGGGGTAATCTATTGCGTTGCAGTCTGTAGCTTCGATCCACTTATCTTTATAGACCTTTGCCGGCTTGATTAAATAACCATTATCAGTATCCCAATTTGTTGTTTGGCTCAATGCCCTATCCATAAGTGTATCCCAGTTGAAGGTAAGGATGACATCTTCGCTGGCCAAGCATCTGGCCAATTCTAAATGAGAGAGTGAAGGAGGACCATTCTGGATTTCGTTAATTACACTTGCAAAAACAAAAATCAGTTGAATGTAGGTATTATAAATCAACATGTTATCGGTGTTGGCAAAAATGCTCTCATTGTTTTTCAGCAAAGCATTTAGCTTCTCTTCAACTTCACTGTGTAGTACTTCAATGTCCTCGTTGTAAGTGATGAAATCCATACATGGGATATTGTGAAAGTCCCTCAAGTAATTCAAAATGTAGCCAATCAGGACCCATCGGTTTTTTGAGATATTGAGTTGATTAAAGGTATCAAAGAAATCTCTCGCTATTGGCATTCGAACCCCTGTTAGAGATTCAGAATAGCTTTTCGAGGCTCCGGCACCTAGTAATAGCACGTTCATTGGGACAATTGTAAATGTTTTGCAGAAACATGTCAACCAATGGCAAGAGGGGGGTGCGATTACTGTTTAGTGATTGGCGCTCGTAGCGGGCACTTGTCTGCTGTGACGAAGAAAAGCGGCAGACGAGGACCCGCACGCCTTGGCGCATCCGCCGCGGCGGACTGACCTACTTGCTTAGAACTTCGCCACTGTTACCGTTGTAGTACAGACCGAGTAGGCTTTGTAATTGGCTTTTTGTCGCGGGTTAATAATTGAGGCTGGTCGACGCAGGCAACCTCAAGGGCAGCAGTCGGTTATGAATTGTGCAAAAACTGAATATATTAGTGTGAATTCCTTGACTTGAGGATCGTAAAGTATTATGATAGCAAGCCGATATTGAGAGGTGGCTCACTATTCGGTTTAGTTTCAAGCAGTTGAGTCACACAGTGTTCTTTGAAAATATGTTGGTTACAAATTGTCAGGCCAAAAGTTTTTTTGTTTTTTTAATAAAAGGTCTTGACATGCGCTGCAGGTTACGTATTATGGAAATCTGCCGCGAATTTGACCGGCAGATTTTTTATGCTCTTTGAAAACTAAATAGCCACGTCAAGCAAGAACAAAGAATCCTTGTTAATTTTTGGGTTTGCGGTAATAGAGCTACCCTGCTCTGTTGCCATTTCAGACCAATCTTGGGTTCCGAATAATGCATACGTTTGTATTGCAGTTCGGGATTGAAGCTTGAATGTAAGTATTTGAAATATTTACGGAGAGTTTGATCCTGGCTCAGAAC